>JBMSXH010000091.1:0-7912 GCA_049425445.1 Phycisphaerales bacterium
CGGCGTGGCAGGAGATGGATCCCGAGGCGATGCGGGACATCTTCGGCGACATCTTTGGAGACGGCTTCGGCGGCGGAGCGGGCGGCGGCCGCCGCCGAGGGCGTGGCCGGGCCCCTCGCCCGACGCAGGGCCCCGACCGCGAGTTCGAACTCGCGATCGGCTTCGCGGTCGCGGCGAACGGCGGCACCGAGCAGTTGCGAATGCGCGCCGCGGATGGATCGTCCGAGACGATCGACGTGAAGATCCCCGCTGGCGTCTCCGACGGATCGAAGCTTCGCGTTCGCGGGCGAGGAGAGGCGGGCTTCGATGGAGGACCGCGTGGCGATCTCATCCTGACCGTCCGGGTCGGCGCCCACCCGTGGTTCACACGCGACGGCCTGGACCTCTCGGTGGACGTTCCGATCACGATCGCCGAGGCGGCCCTCGGAGCCATGGTCGAAGTGCCGCTCCTCAAGGGTCGGGTCAAGTTGAAGGTTCCGCCCGGCACCTCGAGCGGCGCCAAGCTGCGGGTCCGCGGCAAGGGTGTCACCGACGCCAAGGGAGTCAGTGGAGACCTCTACGCGGTGATCGCGATCGCGGCGCCGAAGGACGTTTCCGCAGAGGACCGCGGCATGCTCGAGTCGCTTGCGACGCGGCTCGCAGACCCCCGCTCGTCGCTGGCGTGGGCCGAGTGATGTCGGACTCCGAGCGCAAGGCGAGCCGCCAGGACGGCTCCCGATTCCTGATCCTCTTCCCTGGCCGCACCGGCAGTTCGTGGCTGATCTCGGCGCTCCAGTCGCATCCGGGTGTCCGCGCCGAGGGCGAGATCCTCGTCAAGCAGGATGCGGCGACCCAGCGGCGCATGCTGGAGGAACGGTTCGGAACGGCGCCCGCCTTCGGCACGGCGGTCGGATTCAAGACGAAGCTCAAGGATGTCGCGGAACTCGACGGGCTCCGCCATCGGATCGCGGCGACGCCGTTGGCCGTCGTCCTGATGCGGCGGAGCGACCTGATCCGGCTCGCGATCTCGCGGATCACGGCACGAAGGCTGCATGATCACAGCGGCCGCTGGAACCTCGACGATCGAACCTCGGCGGCTCCGACGCGGCCGATCGAACCACAGGAGCTCTTCGAGTCGATCGAGCACTGCCTCGCGACGGTCGAGGAACTCGATCGCTTCGTGTCCGGGCTCTCGGTTCCGATCCTCGACCTCGAGTACGCGAGCATCCTCACCGACCCGGCCGAGACCCTGACATCCGTGCAGCGGTTCCTGAGCGTCGCCCCGCAGCCGCTGCACAGCGGCGTACGCAAGAACACCGACCAGGATCTGCATCTGGCCGTCCCGAATCTCCCGGAGCTGCTCGACCGGATCGCGGAGTCCCGATGGTCGTCGCTGCTCAATCGCTTCGACGCTCGCCGCGAAGTGCCCCCGCCGCATTGATCGCCGATCGCCGCAGGAACCGGAGCCACCAGCCTCGGCTCGAGTGACGCTCCTGCGCCACGAGCTGCCGCAGCGCGTCGGTGCCGGGAATCCGCGCCGCGTCGAGCTCGACATCGAGCTGATCGAGAAACCGCCTTCTCGCCGCGAGATCGCGGCCGGTTCGCCGGGTCTCGTTGACGCATGACGACTCGTGCTGGCGATACCGATGCAGGACCTCGTCCGTCACGACGGTCGGATGGCGAAGCATGAGCCTCGCGAGAAACACCTGGTCCTCGTACATGCCGCGGAAGGACTCCTCGAATCCGCCGATGCCCAGAGCCGCATGCCGACGAACGACGATGCCAAGCGGGGTGGCGGCGGCCCGGACGAGGAACGAGGGAAGGAGCCCCGGCGGATCGATCACTCCGTTCGATTCGACTCCGAGCGACTGCACGGCGTCCGCGTCCGGGCCATCCTCGCGCCACGAGTGCCATCGGAGGTTCGGACCAACCGCCGCCGCCGCCTGCGGATGTGCGTCGAGGAGACCGAGCATGACCTCGAGCTTCGCGGGCTCGAATCGGTCGTCGTGATCGAGAAAGGCGACCGACTCGCCGCGAGCCTCGCGGAGCCCGAGGTTCCGCGTCGCGCTCATGCCGCGATTGACGGACCCCGGATGGGCGACGACCCGTACTCGCGCGTCCCTCGACGCGAACGCCTCCGCGATCGAGCGCGATCCGTCCGTCGAACCATCGTCGACGACCAGCAGTTCCCACGCTCTCATGCCCTGATCGAAGACGCTCTCGATCGCCTCGGAGAGGAACCGCTCGCCGTTGAAGACGATCAGGACGACGCTGCAGCGAGGCTCGCTCATGCGTTGCCGATCTCCCCCGCCCAGCCATCTCGGGTGTACCCAAGCCGGCCCATCGCCGCCTGCGTGATCGACCAGACGCGACGCTCGCCACGCCAGCCCAGCGTCGAACGCCACCCATCGCGGCGCCCCGTTCCCGCAAAGCCCGCCGGCTCCTTCGTCGAGCGATCGCGAAGATCGCCTCGCAGTTCGAAGCCTGCTTCCAACCTCGCGCCCGAGCCGGCCTCGACCAGCTGCTCGAGTGCTCGATCCGGGACCGACATCCCGAGGAACTCGAGCAGTCGGCGGAGCTCGCCGGTCGCAGATCCGTGCAGCGCTTCGTAGTGCACGCGAAGGAATTGCGAGTCCTCCGCCGAACCTCCGAACCGCTCCGCGGCCTCCACGCACTCGAGCCAACGCTGCGCGGCGGCTTCCGGAGTGCGGGGAGCCCAGCCTCGCCCCCACGGCTCGCGACTCGCTCGGATCAGGCTGGCCGCGACGGCGCGGCTGTCCCGGACGAGATGGATCACGCGGCACGCCGGAAGCAGTTCCGCCGCGAACGGCAGGTGCATCGCGTGATCGGGAGTCTTCTCGAGAAGCAGCCTGGCGCCCGGCTTGGAGGCGATCGTCTCGTCGAAGGTCCGAACCCAGATCTCCCGAAGCGACTCGAGCAGTTGTTCGCGGGTCAGATACGCCGCCAGCCCGTGCGGCCGAACCATGTCGCGCTTGTGGTCGAAGTCGTGGCGGACCTTCGCGAAGCTCGCGAGAAAGTGCGACTCCTGCCCGCCGCAGCAGTCCGGATGCGCCAGAAGCATCCGCTGCAGCCAGGTGGTGCCGCTTCGTGGAGCCCCGACCAGCAGGGCTGGCGCAAGCGCGACCCGGCGTCGCTCCGACTCGGGCTCGCCACCGTGATGCTCCGGCACCTCGATCATCCGTCCAATGTAGGGTCGAGTGTCGATGCGTTCGCCTCAGGATCGGCGTTCGACCATGCGAAGAAAGGTTCTCGGATCGAGCTCCGTCAGCGAGTCGACCACCAGATCCGCTGCGGCGAGCTCCTCGCGGGTCCGGCCCTTCGAGGCGAGCCCGATCGAGGCCATGCCCGCACGCCGTGCCGCCTCGAGCCCGGCCGGCGCATCCTCGACGACCACGCACGAGGCGGGCGCGACGCCCAACCGCTCCGCCGCGAGCAGGAAGACCTCCGGATCCGGCTTTCCATGGGTGACGTCGTCACCGTGGACGAGCACCTCGAAGAGCCTTGCCGCATCGAGTCCGGCCACGGCGAGGGCCACGTTGTCCGGCGGTGCCGAGGAGCCCACCGCGAGCCTCCACCCCTCGTCGTGCAGCTGCTTCAGCAACTCGCGGCCGCCCTCCATCACCGGGAAGTCCCGCTCGATCGATGATCGGAAGAGCAGTTCCTTGCGATCGGCGAGGGCTCGAAGCTCTTCCCGATCCGGTACGGTGCTCCCGATCCACTGGAAGATCTCGCGAAGGATCGGATCGTTGGTTCTTCCGAACTGGCTGGCGAACTGCCCGATGGTCAAGTCGTGCCCGATCTCCCCCGCGACGGTCCTCCACGCCTCGAAGTGGGCGTCGTACGAGTCGACGAGGGTGCCGTCGAGGTCGAAGATGGCGGCGAAGTGTCCGGATCGAGGCATCGAACCATTGTCGGATCCCGAACCGACTGTCCATCAACCGTGCCAAGACTCCACGAGGACGACGCCATGAATGCTCCCGCCGCCACCGCCGCCCGCCGCATGAACCTCTACGCGATGGTCCTGATCGTGCTCGGACTGATCGGTTACGGCCTGGCGTGGTCGGAGGCCAACGCACCGCCAGCGCCCACCCCGGCTCAAGCGGAGTCGGAGGCTGCCGTCGAGGGAGCCGTCGACACCGCCCCCGCGGCGGCGCCGTCGCTCACGCCGCTGATCTTCACGGTCGGCCCGGCCATGCTCATGCTGCTCATGGGGTTCATGAGCAGCCGGATCGAACGCTCGAAGATCGTCGGCATGATCGGCATCCACCTCGGCATGCTGCTTCCGATCGTGTTCGCCATCGCCTATGCGGTGGTCGGTTGGGGCCGGTACACCAAGTGGCAGGCCGGCGAAAAGCCCTTCGCCAACGTGCTGCTCTTCGCGGTCATGGTGCTCTCGAGCGTGGTGGCCGCCGTCCTGGTGCTGAAGGCCCGCCCCTCGAAGGACGCCCGCAGCGCCTGACTCAGGATGTCGCGTTCAGCGACGCGACGATCGCCTTCGCCAGTTCGAGCAGGGTGAGCGGCGAGGAGCCTTCCGCCTTGTTGTTCGCGATGACGAAGGTCTCGCGACCGCGGAACGCCTGCGCGAGACACCACGCGACGGCCTCGGCCCGATTGTCCGGGTCGGGTTCGAGCATCCGATCGAACGGCTCGTACAGCGTCTTCGCGCCTTCGTAGCTGTGCTCCCGGCGCAGGAGCCAGCGAAGCACCGCCGGCGCCGCGATTCGATCGAGCTCCGGTCCGAGCAGCCTCGCCTGCTCCGCAAGGCCCGGCATCGAGGGATGCAACGCATGCCCGAAAGCGATGCGGTGCCCTGCGAGCACCGACGCGGTCTGCGGGCAGAGCAAGGACCGATCGCGAAGCTCGACCGAGTACGAGACTCCCGTCGGCAACGCGGCCAGAAACCGATCGAGCGTGGACAGGAAGTCGCCTGCCTGCGGCGACGAGAGCCCCATCTCCGGGAACTGGAAGAGCAAGGTGCCAAGCGCCTCGCCGAATCCCTCGGACAGCGGACCGATCACCACATCGCGCGCGTACGACGGGTCGAGGAACGCTGGCTCTCCGTAGGAGCGATGGGTCAGACCTCGATAGGCCTTCACCAGGAATCGAAAGCGTGGGCCGGCCTGCTCGCGAAGCGACCGACACTGCTCGAGGGTCATGGGGCGGTAGAACGCCCGATCGAGGCCGACGGTGCGGAGCAGCGGTGATCGGACGTATTGCTCGAGACCCGAGCGAGCGAGTGCCGCCTCGCTCGCGGGCTTGGCCTCGTCGTAGACAAGCCCCTTCCAGCCGGGAAACGTCCACGACGACGTGCCGAGTCGAAGGACCGTCGGCAGACGGCCCGCGAGTTCACCGCACTCGGCCTGCTGCAGCAGCGGCTTCGGCGGAGCGTCCTCGGGAAAGAGCCCGGGCTGGTCGGCGGAAGAGCGTCGAGGCACGATGAGGCGGTGGAGGAGGTCGATGGAGGGAAATGACTGTTCACTCGAGCCTCGGCGGAGTTCCGAAGCTCCGCGGTGCGCCGACCGCTAGAGCCGCTCCAGCATCCGCCGGACCAACTGCTCTCCAAACCGGCTCGCGACGTCGCGCACGAACGCTCCGAAGTCGACCGGCGCCGCATGATCCGCGCGATCGGAGATCGTCCGCACCACCGTGCACGGCACACCGTGCTCGAAGCAGACCTGGGCGACGGCGGCCCCCTCCATCTCGACGGCCAGGACCTGGGGCAGATCCCGCCGGAGCTGTTCGACCTCGTCCGAGCTTGCGATGAATCGATCGCCGCTTGCCACCATGCCTCGGTGAGCACTCGGGCGCTCGATGCCGAACCGACGTCGCTCTTCGACCGAGACGACCGCTTCGAGCCCCGCCCCGAGCACGTCGTTCGCCGCCGACTCGGCCGCGGACGACAGTCGCGGATCGGTCGGAATCTCGACGATCTCGAGCAGCGGGACCTCGTATCGCTTGATGAGGGGACGGGCATCGAGGTCGTGATGCACCAGCGACGAGGCCACCACGACGTCGCCGATCGACAGCGAGGGATCGATCGCTCCCGCGACACCGACGAAGACGACCTGCTCGACGCCGAACCGCTCGATCATCGTGGTCGCGGTCGACGCCGCTGCCACCTTGCCCCACCGCGAGAACGCCAGCGCCACCGGATGACCCTCGATCTCGCCGAGAACGTAGGGCCGCTGACCAGACGGCTCGACCCGCGGTCGAGCCACCGAATCGCGCAGGCGTCTGACCTCTTCGTCCATCGCGCCGAGTACTCCGATGCGTGGCTTCGTCACGGGGGCGATCCTCGATGGTTCATGGGCATGCCGTGCAGCGTATCGACCGACGGCCATGAGAAATCGGGCGTCCGATCCGTGGGACCGGACGCCCGAAGAGGCTCATGACTCCTCGGCCAGGATCACGGCACGCAACCGCCCCAGCCGCCCAGCATCACCGAGAGATCCGCGCCGTCGATCTGGCCATCGCCGGTCAGGTCGGCCGCTTCACAGCCGCCGAGTCCGCAGGGACCCCAGTATCCGAGGAGCACGCTGAGATCCGCACCGTCGATCACGCCGTCACCGGTGAGATCGCCGAAGCACCCGTCGCAGACATCGTTGTCGCCACCGTCCACGTACTCGCCGACGATCTCGTCGGGCTCGTTGTTGCAGACCACGCTCGACTCGAGCAGCACGTCGTCGACGCCAGGAGCGATCCAGAGGCCGCCGCCCGAGGCCGCGATGTTCAGGATGACGTCGCTCCCCGAGATCGTCAGCGCCGCACCGCCAAGGCCGGTGCCTCCCAGCCACGCGATGCCGCCCCCCTGCCCAGCCGTCTCGTTCTCCTCGACGAGCACGCCGACCAGGGTCAGCGTTCCACCCTGAGCATCGATGCCGCCACCGCGGACGTTGGCGAAGTTCTCGGCGATGACGACGTCGATCAGCACCGCTTCGCAGTCTCTGAGCAGCATTCCGCCGCCGAGTTCGGAACCAACGTTGCCGCGGAACTCGACGCGATTCAACTCGAGCGAGGCCCCGATTGCCGCGAGGCCGGCTCCGTTCGCCGACGCGTTGTCCACGATCTTGCAGTCCTCGATCACGACATCGGCACCGATGATCAGCACGCCACCGCCGACCGGCGAGTCGAACGGCGGCACGGCCGAGCCGTCCGAGCCTCCGCGGATCGTCAGGAATCGGAACACCGAGGTGCCTCCCGTCGCAACGCCCTCGGGGGCGGTGACGATGATGGCCGGGCCATCGCCGCCGGAACCGTCGATGATCACCTCGGCGCCTGCGGCACCCTCGAGCACCACGGATCGACCGGTCAGATCGATCGGGCCTGGGTAGGTGCCGGGCTCGATGACGATCGTCGATCCATCCGGAACGTTCGCCAACGCCTCGTTGATCGTGTCGAAGTCGCCGGGCACATTGACTCGAGGCGCCTGCGACACGACGTGGCTGAAGCCGGAGACCGTCACGATGCCGACGCGCGAGACGGAGTCCGGATTCGCCGCCACGCTGTAGGCGACTTCGCCGGAGAAGCCCGATCCGCTCGATCCGGACGTGATCACGATCCACGGGACGTCGCTGGTCGCGGACCACCCGCACGACTCGCCGTTGGTCGCCAATTCGATGAACCCAACACCGCCATCCGCCTCGATCTCGGCTGACAACGGAGTGATGCCGAGCACCTCGCACGCCGCAGCCGCCTGCTCCACGACATGCGTGAAGCCGGCCACGGTGATGATCGCGACTCGCGGAGCCGCGACTTCGTTGGTCGCCACCAGGTACTCGATCGTGCCGCTTGCGCCGGAACCTGAGGCACCCGAGGTGATCACGAGCCAGGCAGCATCGGAGGTCGCCGACCATTCGCACGCAGCGCCATTCGTCGTCACCTCGACCGAGCCGGATCCGCCCGCGGCTGAGAA
>JBMSXH010000092.1:0-7854 GCA_049425445.1 Phycisphaerales bacterium
ACCCGCGCCTTGAACGCCGCCCGGCCGCCGAGAAGCGAGGCGGCGATCGACGGCAGGCGCCACGGCCGACGAAGCGCGACCCGCGCGAGGCCTTCCCACATCAGGTCCGATCGGAGCAGGGTGCCGTCGAGATCGACCGCGAGCGGGCGTGCGATCGCCTCCGCCGATCCGGGCGGAAGGCTGCACTTCACGGGTTCGTCGGGGCCCTGGTCCATGGCAGGCTCGTCGGACCGTCGGCGCGTCCGGGTTCAGCGGGATTTCACGAACGCGTCACACTGTCCGCCCTTGGGCGGCGAACCTACCTTTCCCGCTTCCCGAAGCCCCGCTCCCGACCCCACGCATGAACACCTCCCGACCGACCACGCCCGCCGCGATCCGCACCGCCTTCCTCGAGTTCTTCAAGGAGCGCTGCGGCCATGCGGTCGTCCCCAGTTCGCCGGTCGTCCCGCACGAGGACCCGACCCTCCTCTTCACCAACGCGGGCATGAACCAGTTCAAGGACGTCTTCCTCGGACAAGGCTCCCGACCCTACCGCCGCGCCGCGGACACCCAGAAGTGCATTCGCGCCGGCGGCAAGCACAACGACCTCGAGGACGTCGGGCGCGACACCTACCACCACACCTTCTTCGAGATGCTCGGGAACTGGTCCTTCGGCGACTACTTCAAGGCCGAGGCGATCGACTGGGCGTGGGAGCTGCTGACCGGGGTCTACGGGCTCGACCCCTCGCGGCTCTACGCGACCTACTTCGGCGGCGACACGAGTTCGGGACTCGAGGCCGACCTCGAGGCCCGGGATCTCTGGCGCAAGCACCTGCCCGCGGAGCGGGTGCTGCCGGGATCGATGAAGGACAACTTCTGGGAGATGGGCGAGACGGGCCCTTGCGGCCCCTGCTCGGAGATCCACTTCGACCGCATCGGCGGCCGCGACGCGGCGAGCCTCGTCAACAGCGGCGACCCGGATGTCCTCGAGATCTGGAATCTCGTCTTCATCCAGTTCAATCGCGAGGCGGACGGCTCCCTGAAGCCGCTTCCGGCCAAGCACGTCGACACCGGCATGGGCTTCGAGCGGCTCGTCTCGGTGATCCTCGGCAAGCGAAGCAACTACGACACCGAGATCTTCACGCCGATCTTCGACGCGATCTGCGCCGCGAGCGGCGCGAAGCCCTACGGCGCGAAGCTCGAGGACGAGACCGACGTCGCCTATCGGGTGCTCGCCGACCACGTGCGCTGCCTCTCGATCGCGATCGCCGACGGCGCGACGCCGTCGAACGAGGGCCGCGGCTACGTGCTCCGCCGCATCCTGCGCCGCGCCGTGCGACACGCCTACCAGCAGTTCGGGCAGCGCGAGCCCTTCCTCGGCCGCGTGCTGCCGGCGGTGCAGTCGACGCTCGGCGAGGCGTTCCCGGAACTGCTCAAGCAGGGCGACCGGATCGCGCGGGTGCTCGAGGACGAGGAGCGAGCCTTCCTCCGCACGCTCGAGCGTGGCCTGCTGCACTTCGCCGAGGCCGAGCGTCGCGCCGAAGGCGGACGCGTCCGCGGCGAGGACGCCTTCAAGCTCCACGACACCTACGGATTCCCCATCGATCTCACCGAGGTGATGGCCCGCGAGCGCGGCCTCGCGGTCGATCTCGCCGGCTACGAACGCCTCATGGCCGAGGCCCGCGCCGCGAGCCGCGCCGGCGGCGAGGGCGGCGAGGCCGACTCGATGACGCTCCCCCCGGACGTGCTCGCCGAACTCGAGAAGTCCGGCACGCCGTTCACCGACGACGACCCCAAGTACGCGATCAAGCCGATCATGGCGCGGGTCGAGGCGATCTGGACCGGCCACGGCCTCGACGGCCGCGCCGAGACGGGCACCACGGTGGGCGTCGTCTTCGACCGCACCTGCTTCTACGGGGAGAGCGGCGGGCAGGTCGGCGACACCGGATCGGTGCGGGTCGAGCGGCGTGGCGAGCGCGGCCCCGAGCACGGCGTGCTCGAGGTGCTCGACACCCGGCGCTGCGGCGGATTCGTGGTCCACAAGGTGCGCGTCGAGCGCGGGCAGCTGCGGGTCGGCGACGAGGCGGAGCTCTCCGTCGATCGCCAGCGGCGCGCCATGCTCGAGGCGAACCACACCGGCACCCATCTGCTCAACCTCGCCCTGCGGCGCATCGTCGGACCCGAGAGCGATCAGCGAGGTTCGCTGGTCGCGCCCGATCGCCTGCGCTTCGACTACGCGGGCTCCAAGGCGCTCGCCGCGGCGGAGATCGCGGAGATCGACCGGATCGTGAACGACGCGATCGCGAAGGACCTCGCCGTGCACGCCGCCCCGGCGCCGCTCGAGCAGGCCAAGGCGATCCGCGGACTTCGCGCGGTCTTCGGCGAGCGGTATCCCGATCCGGTCCGGGTGGTCTCGATCGGCGCGCCGGTCTCGCGGCTCCTCGAACATCCCGACGATGCCGCGTGGTCCGAGCAGTCGACGGAGTTCTGTGGCGGCACGCATGTGGCGAGCACCGGCGCCATAGGGCGCTTCGCGGGCGGCTCCGAGCAGGCCGGCGCCGCGGGCGTGCGCCGCGTGTTCGCGGTGCCCGGCGGCGCGGCGCAGGCCGCGGCGATGGCGGCGAAGGCCTTCGACGAGCGATTCGACGCCGCGCAGTCGCTGCACGAGGAGGCGCTGCTCGAGGAGGTCGCGTCGATCGCGAGCGAACTCGACGGCATGACGCTCGCGGCGACCGATCGCGCCCGCCTCGCCAAGCGACTCGAGGCCTTGCGTGAGGTGGCCAAGGAGACCCGCAAGCGGATGTCGGCCTCCTTCCGCGATGCGGCGATCGGCGTCGCGCGCGGCCTGCTCGAGGAGCAGCCGGGCGCGTGCGTCGTCGGCTTCGTCGGCGAAGGCGACCGGGACGCGGTGCTCGCGGCGCTCGACGTGGTGCGGGCCGCACGACCCGACGGTGCCGGGCTGCTCGTGGCGCAGGAGCCCGGCGAGGAGAAGCTGGTGATCGTCGCGGGCGTCTCCAAGGCGATGATCGCCAAGGGGCTCAAGGCCGGCGACTGGGTGAAGGCCGCGGCGCAGGCGTGCGGCGGCAACGGCGGCGGCAAGCCCGACTCCGCGCAGGCCGGCGGCAAGGATCCCTCGAAGCTCGAGGACGCGCTCGCGGCGGCGCGAAGCCTCGCGGCCGGCTTCGCCTGACGCGCTCCGCGCGATCGATCACCTCCTCGACCGCGCGGACTTGCCATCCCGCGTCTCGCGGCGGACGATCGCGCCTCGCGCACTCTGGAGCCACGACATGCCCGAGTCCACCGGCATCGAATCGATCCTGCAGGAGTCCCGCGTCTTCCCGCCGCCGGCGGATCTCGCCGCGCGGATGGGCGGAGCCTGGATCGGATCGATGGAGGAGTACCGGGCGCTTCATCGGCGTTCGATCGAGGACCCCGAAGGCTTCTGGGCCGAGGCGGCCCGCGAGCACCTGCACTGGTTCACGCCGTTCTCGCAGGTGCTCGAGTGGAACTGCCCCGACGCGCGATGGTTCGTCGGCGGCACCACCAACGCCTGCTTCACCTGCGTCGACCGGCAGGTCGAGTCGGGACACGGCGACGAGCCGGCGATCCTCTGGGAAGGCGAACCCTGCGGCGCCGACGGCCCCGAGGTCCGTCGCCTCACCTACCGCGACCTGCGGCATGAGACGGCCCGCTTCGCGAACGCCCTCAAGTCGCTCGGGGTCGGCAAGGGCGACATCGTCACCATCTACATGGGCATGGTCCCGGAGGTCGCGATCGCGATGCTCGCCTGCGCGAGGATCGGGGCGGCGCACTCGGTGATCTTCGGCGGCTTCAGCGCAAGCGCGATCGTCGACCGCGTGCACGACGCGAAGAGCCGGGTGATCCTCACCTGCGACGGCGCGTGGCGACGCGGCGGCATCGTGCCGCTCAAGGCCAACGTCGACGAGGCGTGCCGATCGCTTCCCGAGGTCGAGCACGTGGTCTGCCTGACCCGATGCGGCAACGCGATCGAGACGACGTCCGGCCGCGACCACGACTGGCAGGCGCTCGTCGAGCGGCAATCCGACGACTGCCCCTGCGAGCCGATGGACTCCGAGGCGCTGCTCTTCCTGCTCTACACCTCCGGCTCGACCGGCAAGCCCAAGGGGATCGTCCACACCACCGCGGGCTACTGCCTGCACACCGCGATCACGGCGCGGAACACCTTCAACCTTCGCCCCGACCGCGGACAGGTCTACTGGTGCACCGCCGACGTCGGATGGGTGACCGGGCACAGCTACATCGTCTACGGAGTGCTGCCCCATCGCGTGCCCACGCTGATGTACGAGGGCGCCCCGAACTTCCCGCGCGAGGACCGCTTCTGGGAGATCGTCGCGCGGCACCGGGTCACGCAGTTCTACACGGCGCCGACGGCGATCCGCGCGTTCATGAAGTGGGGCGACGAGCATCCTCGGCGCCACGACCTCTCGAGCCTCGAGGTGCTCGGCACCGTCGGCGAGCCGATCAATCCCGAGGCGTGGATGTGGTACCACCGCGTGATCGGCGGCGAGCGCTGCCCGATCGTCGACACCTGGTGGCAGACCGAGACCGGCGGCCACATGATCACCCCGCAGCCGTGCGCCACGCCGACCGTGCCGGGATCGTGCACGCTGCCGACCCTCGGCGTCGATGCCGCGGTCGTCGACGAGGATGGACGCGAACTGCCTCTCGGCACCGGCGGGCTGCTCGTCATCCGCAAGCCGTGGCCAAGCATGCTGCGGGGCATCCACGGCGACCGCGCGCGGTTCGTCGAGACCTACTGGAGCCGCGTGAAGGGCATGTACACCGCCGGCGATGCGGCGCAGCGCGACGACCGCGGCTACTTCTGGATCATGGGCCGCATCGACGACGTCATCAACGTCAGCGGACACCGCCTCGGGACGGCCGAGGTCGAGAGCGCCCTCGTCTCGCACGACACCGTGGTCGAAGCCGCGGTCGTCGGCATGCCCCACGAGATCAAGGGCACCGGCATCGCCGCCTTCGTCACCCTCGGCCCGGGTGCCGAAGCCACCGACGAACTGAAGGCGACGCTCCGCGAGCACGTCGCGAAGGAGATCGGCGCGATCGCCAAGCCCGATCTGATCCGCTTCACGAACGCCCTGCCGAAGACCCGCAGCGGCAAGATCATGCGACGACTCCTTCGGGACATCGCCGCGGGCCGCGAGAGCGCCCAGGACACCACCACGCTCGAGGACCTCTCGGTGCTGGCGAAGCTCCGCGAGTCCGACGAGGGCTGAGCGGCCACGCGCCCCGCACCACTTCGAAGGGACCCTTCCATGCGCTTCCTCCTTCTCGCCTCGGTCTTCGTGGTCGGATTCCTCATGCCGGTGCAGGCGGGGTTGAACGCGGTCTCCGCGGGCGTCACCCAGAGTCGCCTTCAGGCGTGCCTGATGAACGGCCTGCTCTACGTGAGCGTGCTGATTCCGATCATGCTGCTCATTCACGCCTTCGGCGGCCGAGGCTTCGCGCCCCTCGCGACGCTGTGGAAGGTCCCGTGGTGGGCGCACCTCGCGGGCGTGATCGGTGCGGCCCTGGTCCTGGCGCAGCTCACCGCGGCGCCGCAGGTCGGCGCGGCGCTCATGGTGGCGATCTTCGTCGCGGGCCAGGCGTCCGGCTCGATCGCCGCGGACCACTTCGGATTCCCGGGCTACTCGGTGATCCGCACCCATCCCGAGCGCTACATCGGCCTCGCCCTGGTCGTGATCGGCGCCATCATGGTCGCGCGACCATGGGCCGCGAGCGGGCCCGACGGCTGACCGCCCGCCGCAGACCGGTCCCACGCGCGATCGACCTGTTCGCGCTCTTGGCGGCCCCTCGCTCGAAGCAACCGTCGCTGCACCTTGCGATGCCCATGCCCACGAAGTCTGCGTGGGATGGTCCGGCGAACGCCCCTCGGTCGATCGAGATCGAGGTGATCGACGAGGCTTCCGCGCCCGTCGGGGCTTGCGCGTTCGAACGAGAAGAGGTGCTCGGGTCGAGTGAACGCCGGCGGGAGCAGCCATTGAGGCTCGCGTCCGGCGAGCCGAGTCAGTCCCGTCGGCGCCTGCTCGAGAAGGTCGCGGACACCAGCAACGCGAGGGTCGCCGGTGCCGGCACGATCGTGAAGTCGGTCATGTCGAATCGGCCGACGGTGGCGGTGCCGGCGAGATCCTCCGGCACGAGGAAGCCGATCTGGATGTTCGCGATCGACTGCATCACCGCAGCCCAGCTCGTCCCCGAGAACGAGACCCACTGCGAACTCGACGGCGTGAGGTCGAAGTGGACCTGCGTCCACTCGTTCGCCGCGACAACCGCGCCGTAGGCCGAACCGCCCGGGAAGTTCGTCGACGGCGCGACCCGCAGGCTCAGTTGGATCGATTCGGACAGATCGTGCCGGAACCAGAAGGAGACGCCGGTCACGCCCGCGGTGATCCAGTCGCCGACGTAGGCGCCATCCGAGGAGCCGACCGAGCTCGCCGCGCGGATCACCGTCGCGGGAAAGCCGCCCGCGGTCGTGCCGCTCAGGTTGAAGACGCTCGTGACGAAGGCGTCGCCGCCCGGCCCGCCGCTGCCGCTCCACTCGAGGGTCGATGCGAGCGAGTCGCCGCGCCAGTTCGCGTCGCCGGAGGCGAAGTCCTCCTGGAACCCGACGATCTGGGCGGACGCGGATGCCGCGATCGCGAACGTGAGCGCGGCGGCCATTGGGCTTCGATCGATCGGCATGAAGATCCTTCTCCTCGTGTCGGCGGATGCGGGTTGCGCCGACGCCACAGGGGGAGGCGACGGCGAGGAATCGGGCGGTTCGCGAGACCGTCTCGCGAGGATGCGATCTTCAGTCGATCGCGGCGATCATCCCCAGTGCGAAAGCAGCACCGCCAGATCGGCGCCACCGACGGCGCCATCGCCGTCGAGGTCTCCGCTCCCGGCATCGCCCCACTGCGAGAGCATCACCGCGAGATCGGCGCCGCTCACGTGGCCGTCGCCGTCGAGATCCCCGGGCCGATTCGCCTCGACGATCCGCACCACCACCTCGAGCCGGGCGGCGTTCGCGAAGCCCGCCGCGACGAGCGGGCTCTCCTTGCAGTGGAAGGCCGGGAACGTGCTTCCCTGCTGCACGACCTTCGCAAGCGAGGTGACCGCGAGGATCAGCCTTCCCCGATCCAGCCCGTCGGCGATGTACGACGCGACGACGCTGCGGCCGAGATCGACCTCGAAGGCAACCGCCGCCCCGTAGGGCACCGGATCGCCCGCGGCGATGCCGTCGACGATGCCGACCGCCCAGGGCGTCGGATCGAACTGCTCGCGCACGCTGTTGGAGACGTCGGTCGCGACACCGCCGACGAAGTCGACCGGGAACGCGCTGCGGACCGACGGATCGAGCGGGTCCCCGACGCCGAACGGCGTGCTCTCCTGCCAGGACGCGGCGTCGAGGCCATGGCGGAAGCCGACGCCGAAGAGCTCGATCGCCTCGCCGCCGTCCTCGTCCGGAATCCACTGCGGGTCGTCGAGCGGCAGATAGGACTGCCATGGGTCCGGCGTGGGATCGAAGCTCCAGGTGCCATCGACGGCGTTCTCGACGACGAGCTGCACCGAGAGGATCTCGTACCGCGCCGCACCGAGTCCGGACGGAATCTCCGGCCCGGTGTCGAAGGCGACGACCATCTGGCCGTCGCGGTTGTCGAAGAGCGGCGCTCCCGGCTCGTTGCCGAAGGTCGAGGCCGTCCAGCGGGCGCCGGGAGTCGGATTGAAGGGGTAGTTCCATCGGTCCGCGGATGGCACCGGGAACTCCGCGACGAGCGGGTCCGATTGCGCGAACGCGGCGGACCCGACGGCAGCGAGTCCAACGGCCGCGGAGAG
>JBMSXH010000093.1:0-7793 GCA_049425445.1 Phycisphaerales bacterium
GGGCGGCCGGCCTCGCTCCGGAAGTGGTTCCTCACCTTCCGTTCAACCCCCAGTTCCGATCGAGTTCACCCCATGTCCGCAAGCATCGAGACCCCATCCGACATGAAGCCCGCCAAGGCCCCCGACACCCGCGGTCTCGCGGGTCAGACCGCGGGCGACACGTCCATCTGCTCGGTCAACCAGACCCAGCTGATCTATCGCGGCTACGAGATCGCCGATCTCGCCGAGAACGCGACCTTCGAGGAGGTGGCGTGGCTCCTGTTCCATGGCGAGAAGCCGACGGCCGCACAGGCCAAGGCGTTTCATGCCGAACTCGCCGGGATGCGGGACGTGCCCGCCTCGGTCGCGGAGATGGTGGCCGCGGTGGTGAAGGGCAATCCCTCGACCCACCCGATGTCGGTGCTTCGCACCGGCGTCTCGCTGCTCTCCCACCTCGATCCCGAGTGCGAGGACAACTCGCCCGAGGCCGAGATGCGGAAGGCCAAGCGACTGCTCGCCAAGATCCCGACCCTGATCGGCGTGTGTCAGGCGGCTCTCGACGGCCGGAGCCTCCCGGCGAACGATCCGTCGATGTCGCACGCGGCGTACCTCATGCTCATGCTCACCGGCAAGAAGCCGAGCGAGCTCGCGGCGAGGATCATGGACGTCAGCCTGATCCTCTACGCCGAGCACGACTTCAATGCGAGCACCTTCACCTGTCGCGTGATCGCCTCGACCGAGAGCGATCTGCATTCGGCGATCTGCGGCGGCATCGGCGCCCTCAAGGGCCAGCTGCACGGCGGCGCGAACGAGATGGCGATGGAGATGCTCAAGGAGATCGACGTCGATACCGCGAAGAGCGGGCAGTCGGTGCTCGACTGGATGCACGCGGCGTTCACGAGCAAGCGGAAGCTGATGGGCTTCGGCCATCGCGTCTACAAGAACGGCGACCACCGCGCGGGCATCCTCCGCTCGTGGGGCCTCAAGCTCGCCAAGGAACTCGGCCCGCAGGCCACCAAGTGGTTCGACCTCGGCGACGAGGTGCAGGGCATCATGCTCAAGGAGAAGAACATCCACCCGAACGTGGACTTCCCGTGCGGCATGACCTACTTCGTGATGGGCATTCCGGTGCCGCAGTACACGCCGATCTTCGTGGCGTCGCGGGTGGTGGGCTGGAGCGCCCACGTCATGGAGCAGCACGCGGACAACCGGATCATCCGTCCGCTCGCCAACTACATCGGCGCGCCGCTTCGCACTTGGAACGGCTGATCGGCGACGCCGAGAGTGGGCGACGCCCGACCCCTGCACGGACTGAACGACTTCAGGCGGCGGCCGATCTCGACCGCCGCCTGTTCACTTGAGGACCCTTGCGGACGCCTTGGCGTTCGCCGACTTCGGAGCATCTGACGCATGAGCCACGCCGATTCGATCGTCGTCATCGGGGCCGGAACCATGGGCTCCGGCATCGCCTACGCCGCCGCGAGCGCCGGCATCGCCGCCACCGTCGTCGATGTGCACGCCCCGGCCCTCGAGAAGGCCCGCGGCTATCACGAGAAGACGGTGGCCAGAAGCGTCGAGAAGGGGCGCCTGCTCGAGCCCGACGGCAAGGCGCTGCTCGGCCGCATCGGCTACGAGTCCGATCTCGAGAAGGCGGTCAAGGGCGCCGCATTCGTCGTCGAGGCCGCGAGCGAGCGGGTCGATCTCAAGAAGCAGCTCTTCAAGACGATGGCGGGGCTCGCCGCCGGCGACGCCGTCCTGGCGACCAACACCTCGAGCATCTCGATCACCGAGATCGCCTCGGCGGTCGGCCGCGACGCCGATCGCGTGATCGGCATGCACTTCTTCAATCCGGTGCCGGTGATGAAGCTCGTCGAGGTCATCAAGGGGCTCGCCACGAGCGAGGCGACCCTCGACCGCACGATCGCCCTCGCCAAGGCGATGGGGAAGACCCCGATCCCGGCGAACGACCGCGCGGGCTTCGTCTCCAACCGCGTGCTGATGCCGCTGATCAACGAGGCGTTCTTCGCGTGGATGGAGGGCGTCGCGAAGCCCGAGGACATCGACGAGATCATGAAGCTCGGCTGCAACTTCCCGATGGGGCCGCTGCGGCTTGCCGACTTCATCGGCCTCGACGTCTGCCACGACATCATGATGGTGCTGCACCGAGAACTCGGCGATCCGAAGTTCTTCCCGTGCCCGCTGCTTCGGCAACTGGTGACCGCGGGGCGGCTCGGTGACAAGACCGGCCGCGGCGGCTACGAGCACGGCAAGTAGGGTGGTCGGACGACCAGCGAGGGACCGACCGTCGACACGGTGAACCCCGCCCCCGGCCGGCGGCCTGGTGACCGGGGATCCGCGAGCGGGTCGGTCGCGTGGGGCGATCCACCCCACGAGGCCAGTCGGTCCCGTCCGAGAGGTCTGAGATCCAAGAACAGCGTGATGTCGGTGGCGTGCCTGTCGGCCATCGCCGAGTCGACGGGCCCTCCGTCCTTTCGACCCGCATCTTCGATCCGGCGACGTCGAACCGTACGATGACTCTTCAGCCGGCGGAGGCCGGCCCTTCCTCGGAGCCTTGCATGAGCAGCCTCGACCATCGCGCCGCGTCCGGTTCCGGCCCCGTTCCCTCCAAGGTCGATCCGGAGACGGTGACGCTCTCGGGCTACGCGGTCGATCGCCTCTACGGCCCCGAGACCGTCGAGACCAGGGACCCGCGCGATCCAGCGAAGCCGCATCCTCGGATCGGCGAGCCGGGGCAGTTCCCGTTCACCCGCGGCGTGCACTCGACCATGTACCGGAGCCGCCTCTGGACCATGCGGCAGTTCGCGGGCTTCGGCAGCGCCGACGACACCAACCGCCGCTTCAAGTACCTGCTCGAGAATGCCAAGGGCACGAAGGCCAACACCGGCCTCTCGACCGCCTTCGACCTTCCGACGCTGATGGGTCGCGACTCCGACGATCCGCTCTCGGCGGGCGAGGTGGGTCGATGCGGCGTCGCGATCGACACGATCGAGGACATGCATCGCCTGTACGCCGACATTCCGATCGGCGAGGTCACCGTCAGCCAGACCATCAACGGTCCCGCCGCGGTGATCTGGGCGATGTATCTCGCCATGGCCCGACAGCGGGGGATCGGCTGGGATTCGCTTGGCGGCACGCTGCAGAACGACATCCTCAAGGAGTTCCACAGCCAGAACGAGTTCATCTACCCGCCGGAGCCGAGCGTGAAGCTCGTGGTCGACACCATCGAGTTCGCCGCGCAGCACCTGCCCAAGTGGAACAGCGTCTCGATCAGCGGCTACCACATCCGCGAGGCCGGATCGACCGCGACGCAGGAACTCGCCTTCACCCTCCGCGACGGCATGGAGTACGTCGAGGCGTGCCTCAAGCGCGGGCTCGACGTCGACTCCTTCGGCCCGCGGCTCTCGTTCTTCTTCAACAGCCACAACGAGTTCTTCGAGGAGATCTGCAAGCTCCGCGCCGCCCGCCGCATCTGGTCGAAGGCGATGCGGGACCGCTTCGGCGCGAAGAGCGAACGGTCGTGGCTCATGCGCACCCACGTGCAGACCGCCGGCTGTTCGCTCACCGAGCAGCAGCCCTACAACAACGTCGTTCGAGTCGCCTATCAGGCGCTCGCCGGGGTCCTCGGCGGCTGCCAGAGCCTGCACACCGACTCGATGGACGAGACCCTCGGGCTGCCCACCGAGAACGCGGTCCGGCTCGCCCTTCGCACCCAGCAGATCCTCGCGCACGAGACGGGCGTGCATCGCACCGTCGATCCGCTCGGCGGAAGCTGGTTCGTCGAGGCCCTCACCGATCAGATGGAGGCCGACGGCGACGCGATCATCAGGGAGATCGACGAGATGGGTGGCGTCGTCTCGGGCATCCACAAGGGCTACTTCCGCCGGTCGATCGCCGAGGCGAGTTATCGCTTCGGGCAGGAGATGGAGGCGGGCGACCGCATCATCGTCGGCGTGAACGCCTATCCGGAAGGCAACGAGGAGCGGCCCGTCGAGATCCTGCAGATCCCCCACGAGGTCGAGACCGACCAGTGCTCGCGGCTTGCGGACTTCCGCCGACGTCGCGATGCGGACAAGGTGAAGGCGTCGCTCGATGCGATCCGCTCCGCCAGCCGGAAGGGCGAGAACGCGATGCCGGCGCTCGTCGAGGGAGCCGACGTCGGCTGCACGCTCGGCGAGATGGTGCAGGCGATGGCGGATGTCTACGGCCGTTACTCGGGCGGACCGGAGTGGTGACGGGGCGGTGGCGTCTCGGGACTGCACCCCGGACCTGAGGCGCGGACGCCCGCGGTAGCATCTGCGACGCGTCGCGGCGATCCGCCCCCGGATCGAGCGCGGCGTCGCGGAGACTTCGCCATGCGAATCCTGGTCTCGAGCGCCGTCGGCGCACTGATCGTCTTCTTCTGGGGCGCGATCTCCTGGGCGGCGCTCGATCTCTGGGGCGATGCCGCAGGGACGCTCTCGGGCGAGGCGGAGTCCAGCATGGTCGAGGCCCTCGACGCGGTCCTCGACGAGACCGGGGTCTACTTCACGCCGGCGATGCCGGAGCACGCGGCGGATGCCTCGCCGGAGGTTCAACAGCAGGCGATGGACGCATGGACGGTCCGGCACCAGGAGGGACCGATCGCGATGGTCGTCTTCCAGCAGGACGGCTTCGAGCCGATGGCGCCCTCGATCATGGCGATGGGGGTCGCGATGAACTTCGTCGCGGCGCTCCTCGTCGCGGTGGTGATGGTCGCGGTCGGCGGCGGCTACGGTCGTCGCTTCGCGGCGGGCCTCGGGATGGCGGTCTTCGCCGCGATCACCGGTCACGGCATGTACTGGAACTGGTTCCGGTTCCCCGACGACTGGAGCAGCGCGATGGCCGCGGACCAGATCATCGGGTGGACCCTTGCGACCCTCCTCATGGCCGCCATCGTGCGGTCTCGCCCGCCGGTGGGAGCCTGAGCCCTCGATGAGCGGATCCCGATCGTTCCAGGCACCCAAGGGCACCCGAGACTTCTATCCGCCGCAGATGGCGGTGCGTCGTCGCATCGACGAGGTGTGGCGCGGCGCCTCGATCGACTGCGGCTTCGAGGAGATCGACGGTCCGACCTTCGAGCACCTCGATCTCTACACCGTCAAGAGCGGCGAGGGCATCGTCTCGGAACTCTTCTCCTTCCGCCGCGCTGGTGGCGAGGACGACTACGCGCTGCGGCCGGAGTTCACGCCCACCCTGGCCCGAATGGCGGCGGCGAAGGGGCCCTCGCTGCCGCTGCCGACCAAGTGGTTCGCGATTCCGTCGCACTTCCGGGCGGAACGTCCGCAACGCGGGAGGCTGCGGGAGTTCTTCCAGTGGAACGTCGATGTCGTCGGTCTCGGTGAGCCCGATGGCGAGGTGGAGGTCATCGAGTGCGCCGTGCTCGCGCTCGAACGATTCGGCCTCACGCCCCGGGACGTGCAGGTTCGCCTGAGCCATCGCGACGCGGTCGCCGCGCTGCTTCGGTCGCTCGGCACGCCGGAGGCGAACGTGCCCGGTGCGTTCGAACTGCTCGACCGATTCGACCGGCTGCCGCCAGAGGAGTTCGCTCGTCGGGGCGAGGCGCTTGGACTCCATGCCGACGCGATCTCGCGGCTGCGCGAGTCGATCGTCGCGGCGCGTCCCATGTCGGAGACGCCCGGGCAGATCGCGGAGGCGATGGGTGTCGACGCCTCGCAACTCGCGTCGATCGAGCCGCTGCAGGAACGGCTTCGCCGCTCGGACCTGCTCGAATGGTGCACCTTCGATCCGGGCATCGTGCGGGGGCTCGCCTACTACAAGGGCATCGTCTTCGAGATCCACGAGACCGGCGGCGCGGAACGCGCCATCGCCGGCGGCGGCCGCTACGACGGACTCATCGCCCTCGTGGGCGGTCCCGACCTCTCGGCCTGCGGCATGGGCATGGGCGATGTCGTGCTCTCGCTTGTGCTCAAGGATCGTGGCCTGCTCGGCGAGGACGAGGGCGAGTCGCTGCTGCCGAGACCGGACGCGTTCGTCGTGGCGCTGGCCGACGACGCGGCGGCGATGGTGCCGTCCACGCTGCGATCGCTTCGCCGAGCCGGACTGCATGTCCGCATGAGCCATCGGGCGTCGCGCAATCTCGGCAAGCTGCTCGGCGATGCGAACAAGTGCCGCGCTCGCTTCGCCGTGATCCTCGATGCGGGCGCCGCCGAAGGCCGCGCCACGCTCAAGGATCTCGCGAGCGGGGGGCAGGTGGAGGTGCCGCTCTCGACGCTCGCAGAGGACCTTCGGGTGCGTCTTGCGGGAGCCGCGTCGACGTGAGCGGCGACGCGTGACTGTCGGACGTCCGATCCTCGCGATCGTCGCGGTCGAGGCCGAGGCGAAGGCGCTTCACGGCATCGCCGGCACCGAGATCGTCGTCGCGGGCATCGGACGAACCAACGCCGCCGCGGCGGTCACGCAGGCGATCGTCGAGCGTGGCCCGTTCTCGGCGGCCATCTCGATCGGCATCGCGGGAGCCTTGCCCGACTCGGGGCTCGGACTCGGGGACATCGCCGTCGCGAGCGAGTCGGTCTACGTCGAGGAAGGCCTTGAGACGCCGGAGGGCTTCGGCGACATGCGCGCGCTCGGCTTTCCGCTGGGCGACTTCGAAGGCAACCGCGTTCCTGCCAACGATTCGTTGCTGGCGATGTGCTCGGCCCTCGGGCGCGTCGGCCCGATCGCCACGGTGGCGACCTGCTCGGGCACCGATCGGCTCGCGCGGGAAGTGGTCCGCCGCACCGGCGCCATCGCGGAGGCGATGGAAGGGGCGGCGGTGCTGCATGCCGCAAGGCGGCTCGGCGTGGCGGCGATCGAGATCCGCGCGATCAGCAACACGACGGGCGATCGGCCGACGCAGCGGTGGGAGATCGCCAAGGCCCTTGGCGCGCTCGGCGGCGCGTGGCCACGGCTCGTCGAGGCGATCCGCTCGTCGCGTTGAGCGCGTCGATCGGGCGTTCGTCAGTTCGAGGGGCCGCGGCCTCGGTTCGTCAGCGTCACGTTGAGGTACGCCCCGTTGCCGTTCTGCGGAATGTTCGTCCCGACGGGCGAAGTCCACACCAGTCCGGAGACGTTCGACCACCACATCGCCGGGTAGCCGGAGATCACGTACGGCGCTCGCGGCGGCGCGAAGGTCCACGCCATCGGAATCACCATGTTCATGTCGGGGACGTTGGCGAACCCCTTCCAGGGTCGTTCGACCCTCGCCTGTCGCAGGGCCGACCGCCGCATCATCATCGGATCGAAGGGAATCCAGCCGGCGTTCGGCAGGAAGAACTCGCCCCAGACCCAGGGACCGCTGCCACCGTTGAGGAGGAACTTTCGGTTGGGATCGTTGTAGCGGGTCACGCCGAGGACCGGCCGTGCCGGAATGCCGGCCGCCCGCAACGCGGCGACCGAGAGGCAGGTGAGATCGGCGGGCGTGCCGTTGCCCGAGGAAAGCAGCGAAAGGGAGCCGTAGACCTCGATGCCGTTGATGGCGCCGTAGCCCTGCCGCACGACGCCGGTTCCGGTCACGTTGCGGGCGGTGAGCGTGGCGGCGCGGACCAGTTCCTTGGCCGCCACGAACGGGGTGACCTCGTTCGCCACGGGCGGCGGATATCCCGTGGGGAGCGTGGCCAACCAGCCCCTCTCGCTGGCGGGAACCCTCGACATCCCGGCGTCACAGAAGGCGGCCCGCTTCGTGGCGTTCTGCGACGCGTTCAACCTGCCCATCCTGACCCTCGTCGACACACCGGGCTTCTACCCGGGCAAGGACCTGGAGTGGCGCGGGATGATCC
>JBMSXH010000094.1:0-7744 GCA_049425445.1 Phycisphaerales bacterium
GATTCGCCGATCGCTACGAGCAGGCTGCAGCGAGGGTGAGGCCGATCTGGCCGGAGATTCCCCGCAGTCTTCTCCACGGAGACTTCCATCCCGGCAACCTCCTCTTCGACGGAGACAGCGTGGTCGCGGTCCTCGACTGGGAGGCGGTTCGCGAGGATGCGTCGCTCGCGGAGTTCGCCTCCGCAGCCTTCCACTTCTCGCTGCCGTCCAGGCTGCTGGCCGAGGATGCGCCGCCGCCGGAAGGCCTGCGGCTCGATCTCCTGGCCGCCTTCGCGGCCGGATTCGGCGGCATTCCCGCGGGGCTCGGTCCGGCGACGGTCGAACTGACGATGGAGGCGGCGATCGCCGAAGCGGGATTCCTGCTGGCCGGGACCTCCGACGACGGACGCTTCGAACGGATCCTCTCCGCGATCGAGGCGATGCTCGACTCGCTCGAGTCCGAGGCGGCGTCGATCGTGCGCTCGATCGAACAGTCGAAGCGCGGGCCTCGCTGAGGTTCTTCCACGCTCGAGCATCGTTCGCACGGGTAGCATCGTCCCGATGACTGGACGACGAGCGACAGGTTGGTGGTGCGGGAGCCGACTGGTCTGGGCGACCATCGCCGCCACGGCCTTCGTCGCCGAAGCCGCCATCGCCTCGCCGCCGATCGAGTTCGATCCCCGGATTCTCGAGACGGACTTCACCCGCGTGCCGGCCACCGCCGAGACCGAGCGTCTCGTCGCGCAGCTCGACGCGGTTTCGCTCGTCGATCGACGGGCGGCGGAGGAGGCGCTCGTCGCTCGACGGGTGCCGCTGTCGGAGATGCTCGGCGTGCTGTCGCGCCCGGGTCTCTCCGCCGAGCAGCGGCAGCGTCTCGTGGGCGTCGTGTCCCGGCAGGTCGAGCGGATCCCGCGCGGAGCGCTTGGCATCCGCATGGACACCGGCCGCGACATCGGCCGCGGCGTCGTCGTGAGCGGCTTCGTCGAAGGCATGCCCGCGTCGGCGGTCCTCGAACTCGGCGATCGCATCGTCGAGATCGAAGGCGCGCCGACCCCGACCGCGAACGAACTGATCGGCGCCGTGCAGCGGCGGTTGCCCGGCGAGGTGATCCGCCTGCGGGTGATCCGGATCGAGGACGGCTTCGAGGAGGAGAAGGCGATCGATCTCGTGCTCGGATCGGTCGAGCAGCTTCAGCAGGACGACACCGATCCGTTCGCGCGGCAGAACCCCGTGATCGCGGAGCGGAACCGCTTCATCGCGGAACTGCAGCTCCGGCATGGAGCGTCCTTGGTTGCGGTTGCGACGCGCGAGGAGCAGCCGCAGGACCCGCGCCACCCGGAACTTCGGCGAGCCGATCAGGTGGCGACGCTGCTCGCCTCGGAGGCGATCGTCGATCGCGGCGCGATGAAGGCGATCCTCGAGCGGCGGCTCGGTCGGCTTCGCCAGGAGGCGTCGGATCCTCGCCGCGATTCGCGCGAGCGGGCGAGCATCCGTGAAGCGGCGAACCGCTACGAGGCCATGCTTCGCGAGTTCGAGTGAGCGTTCGGCTCAGCGCGGGCAGAGTCGGACTTCGCCGGATCCCTTCACGATCCGTCCGATCCTGAAGACCTGCTCGCCGCTCTTGGCGAGCTTGCGCATCGCGGCCTCGGCGAAGGTCGGTCGCACGATCAGGGTGTAGCCGATCCCCATGTTGAAGACCCGGAACATCTCCTCCTCGGAGACGCCGCCGTGCCTCTGCAGGAAGCCGAAGATCGGCGGGATCTCCCAGGAGCCGAGATCGATCTCCGCGTCGAGGCCCTTCGGAAGCGCTCGGCAGATGTTGCCGGGCAGGCCGCCGCCGGTGATGTGCGCCATGCCCGAGACCGCCTTCTTGCGGCGATAGCCGGCGAGCAGCTTGAGCACGGGCTTCACGTAGATGCGGGTCGGTTCGAGCAGCACGTCGATCAGCGGTCGATCGCCGAGCTCCGGGTGGTTGCGGCGAAGGTCGAGCTTCGCCTCCTTCACGATCCGCCGCACGAGGGCGTAGCCGTTGGAGTGGACGCCGGAACTTGCGAGGCCGATCACCACGTCGTCCTTCCGCACGCGGAGCGGGTCGATCGCGCGGGCGAGCTCGACGACGCCGACGGTGAAGCCCGCGATGTCGAAGTCGCCCTTCGCGTAGACGTCGGGCATCTCCGCGCACTCGCCGCCGAGGAGCGCGCACCCGGCGATCTCGCAGCCCTTCGCGACGCCGTCGACCATCCTGGCGGTGGTCTCGGGATCGAGCTTGTGGAGGCCGAGGTAGTCGAGGAAGAGCAGGGGCTCCGCGCCCTGCACCACGAGGTCGTTGACGTTCATCGCGACGCAGTCGATGCCGACCGTGTCGTAGATCCCCGCCTCCGCGGCGAGCTTCACCTTGGTGCCGACGCCGTCGGTGCAGGCGACGAGCACCGGGTCCTTGTAGTTCCGCTTGAAGAGCTTTTCGTTGTAGTCGAGCCGCAGCATGCCGGCGAACGCGCCGTGCGAGGGCAGCACGCGGGGGCCGTAGGTGCGGCGGACGATCGGGCCGAAGAGATCGACCGCACGATCCGCCGCGTCGATGTCGACACCGCTGTCGCGGTAGGTGAGTCCCGTCGACGCCTCGGGAGGGATCGATGCCGTCCGCTTCTTCCCGCTCCGCTGCTTGGTCGCCATGGGCGGGGATTCTACGGGTGGGGGGGGCGGGCGCGGGCCACTTCACACGGTGATCGCTCGCTTCGCTCGGCGGGCGGTCCTCTGGACGGGATGGACTGAATGGACTTGATGGACCCGGAGGCCGAAGCGCCGCAGCGGTCGCGGGAGGCTTGACCGGGGTTCGTCTCCTCTCTCCTCTCTCCTCTCTCCTCTCTCCTTACTCCTCTCTTGCGAGTGCTATCCTCCCCGCCCCATGTCCATCCTGATCGACGGTTCGACACGCGTGATCTGCCAAGGCATCACCGGCTCCGCCGGCGCCTTCCACACCGCCGGCTGCCTCGCCTATGGGACGAAGATGGTCGGCGGCGTCACGCCCGGCAAGGGCGGCCAGACCGATCCCAACGGGCTGCCGATCTTCGACACCGTCGCCGCGGCGGTCGCCGCCACCGGCGCCGACGCGACCATGATCTTCGTGCCGCCGCCGGGCGCCGCCGACGCGATCCTCGAAGCCGCCGCCGCCGGCATCCGCACGATCGCCGCGATCACCGAAGGCGTGCCGGTGCAGGACATGGTCCGCACCAAGGCCGCGCTCCGCGACTATCCCGAGACCACGCTCATCGGGCCCAACTGTCCGGGCGTCATCACGCCGGGACGTCGCGTGTCCGGCGAAGGCCCCGACGCCACCTTCGAGGGCGGATGCAAGATCGGGATCATGCCCGGCTACATCCACACCCACCGCACCGATGCGTCGACCGGTCGCGCCGTCGGCATCGTGAGCCGCTCGGGCACCCTCACCTACGAGGCGGTCTGGCAGTGCTCGGAGCGCGGGATCGGCCAGTCGACCTGCGTCGGCATCGGCGGCGATCCGATCAAGGGCATCAACTTCATCGAACTGCTCGAACTCTTCCACGCCGACGACGAGACCGACGCGATCGTGATGATCGGCGAGATCGGCGGAAGCGACGAGACCGACGCGGCGCGCTGGATCGGCGAGCACGCCACCAAGCCGGTGATCTCCTTCATCGCCGGCCGCACCGCGCCTCCGGGCAAGCGGATGGGCCACGCCGGAGCGATCATCGGCGGTGCCGCCGACACCGCCGAAGCCAAGATCGCGGCGCTTCGCGAGGCCGGAGCGATCGTCTGCGAGAGCCCGGCGGATCTCGGCGCCGCGGCCGCCGAGGCGCTCGCCGCCGCCAAGTCGCGCTGAACGGCGCCCGGAGCGAGAAGACAGAGGAGTCGAAGAGTCGAAGAGGAGAGGAGGAGACGAACCCCGGTCAAGCCTCCCGCGACCGCTGCGGCGCTTCGGCCTCCGGGTCCATCAAGTCCATTCAGTCCATCCCGTCCAGAGGACCGCCCGCCGAGCGAAGCGAGCGATCACCGTGTGACGTGGCCCGCGCTCACCAGTCCGGCTTGCTTCGCCGCTTCTTGATCTCGCCACGCTGCGACTTCTGCTCGAGCCGCCGCTGCTTCGAACCTCGGGTGGGCTTCGTGGGCCGCCGGACCTTCGGCCGCTTCGCGGCGGCGGAGACCAGCTGCTTCAGCTTCTCGAGACAGATCTCCCGGTTCTCGCGCTGGCTGCGGGAGGTCTCGGCGCGAAGCACGAGTTCGCCGGCGGCGTTGATCCTTCGGCCCGCGAGATCGCGCAGGCGCCCGAACGCCCGCTCGTCGAGCCCCTCGATCGCGGCCACGGCCACACGAAGCTCCGCGGCGGTCGAGACCTTGTTGACGTTCTGGCCGCCCGGCCCGCCGCTTCGGATGAACTTGAACGAGATCGCCTCGCCTCGCACCGACGCGCCGCCGCCAAGGGCAAGCATCCCCGCATCGTGCGGCTCGCCTGGGGAGTCGGGGGCTCGTGGTTCGGAAGTCACGGCAGACGATCGTTCCCGCCGCCCTCGGCGGCGAACCCCATTAGACTCGCCCCGCGAGGCTCGTCCATCGAGGGTCTCGGTGTCGGGATCGCAGGCACGAGCAGTCTCATCCGGAGCGCGTTCATGAGCGACGGCGATTCGAACTCCGAACAGCGGACCTGGGCGATGCTGGGCCATCTTTCCGCGCTGGCGGCCTTTGTGCTTCCGGCCTTCGGAAACATCATCGGCCCACTGGTCGTGTGGCTCGTCAAGAAGGATTCGATGCCCTTCGCCGCCGACCAGGCGAAGGAAGCGCTCAACTTCAACATCACCGTCACCATCCTGGCGCTCGTGTGCGGCGCGTTGGTCTTCCTCCTCATCGGCATCCCGCTGCTCGTCGTCCTCGGGATCTCCTGGCTCGTGCTCACGATCGTCGGGGCGATCAAGGCGAACTCGGGCATCGCCTACCGCTACCCGTTCTGCCTGAGGCTGGTGTCCTGATGCCGATTCGCTCGGTCGCCGCCATGACGGCACTCGTCTCCGTGTCCGCCGCCTTCGCGCAGGAGACCGCATCGACGGCGCCTCAAGACGCCGCAGGTGTGCCGCTGGCTCGCTTCGCATGGGAGATGCCCTCGCGCGGCGAGTGGGACCTCGTCCTCGGCGCGTGGCTTCCTCGATTCGAGGGGCAACTGCGTTGGGGCTCTGCCGGCACCGAGTTCGAGGCGGACGATCTCGATCTCGACGATCTCGAGGCGAGCTTCGCCGGCGACCTCTCGTGGCGCAACGAGTGGGTGCGGGCGACGATCGGCGGGTTCGACTTCTCGACGAGCGGTGCGGCGACGCTCGCGGCAGGCAGCGTGGTCGGCGGCACGACCTTCACCTCCGCGACCGCGGCCACCACCGCGGCGAGCATGTGGTCGGTGGGAGGCCAGGTGGCGGTGACGCTCTGGCGTCCGTTCGCGCCGCGAACGACGCTCTGGAACGGTCCGACCGATCCGCCGGCGGGCCTCGGGCCGCGCGGCTCGTCGGTCGATCTCGCCTTCGAATGCCTGTTGGCGATGCGGTACTTCTCGCTCTCGCAGTCGGTGACCACCGCGGCGACGTCGGCGGTCTTCGAACAGACGGCGCTCGGGATCGGCATCGGCGGAGGAATCCGCTTCCGCTGGCTTCCGGCGGAGACCTTCCCGCCGATGCACGGGCTCGACATCTTCGCGACGGCCTCCGCCGGGCCCGCCGTCTTCGGCGGCGGCAACTTCGTGCAGTTGGAGACCGGCATCGAGTGGGAGATCTGCCCGAACTTCGCGGCGAGGTTCGGCTACCGCCTGCTCGACTGGACGCTCGAGTCCGACGGCGACCGCTCCTCGGCGGGACTGCAAGGCCTCTTCGTCGGCGGACGGCTCACCTTCTGAAGCGATCGCGCGAACGCCGTTCCGACTCGACCGCTACTGTGATTCCGATGTCGTCGGCGGAGTCCCATCCCGAAGAGCGCGGCCCGGTCGAGCGCGGCGAGGTCTCCGAGGACCCGTCCATTCGCCGGCAGAACGGAAAGTACCGCCGCGCACGGCTCCGGCACCGGATCGTCGCCGTCGCCGCGGAGACGATCGCTCGCGGACAGTTGACGCGACGCCACCTCAATCAGCCGATCGTGGTGCGCCGGCTCGAGTGCTCGCTGCCGGACTGGCCGGCTGCCCACGACGGCGTCCGCATCGCCCACTACAGCGACCTGCATCTCGGCAGCCTCCTCCCGATGGATCGTGCGCTGGGCGCGATCGAACTGGTCCGAGCGGAGGCTGCGGACCTCGTGGCGTTCACTGGCGATCTCGTCGACCTCGACATCGACGGGGTCGAGCCGCTGGTCGCGGCGATGGGATCGGTGCAGGCCCCGCTGGGGCACTACTTCGTGCTCGGCAACCACGACCACCTCGACGACCCGCGGGGCGTGGTGCGCCTTGCCCGCAGCGCGGGGCTCTCGGTGCTGCTCGACGAAGCCGCCGAAGTTGGAGGCGGCGCGCCGCTGGGGATCGCGGGCATCGACTGGGGCCGCGGCGTGCGCGAGTGCCGGATCCGCGTCGACAGCGTCTGCAACCGCACCGATGGACCGATCCACCTCCTGCTCTCGCACAACCCGCTTGCCTTCCCGGAGGCGAGCCGTCGCGGCATTCCGCTCACGCTGTCGGGGCACACCCACGGAGGACAGGTCGCCCGCAAGGCGAATCCGGCGCACAACCTCGCGATCGGGCATCGTTTTCGCGCGGGCTTCTACGCGAAGGGTCCGAGCGCCCTCTTCGTGACGAAGGGGCTCGGCGCGTGGTTTCCGCTTCGATTGCACTGCGATCCCGAGGTCGTGGTGCTCACCGTCCGACGCGGACCGTTCGAACTCCCGATGGGTTGAACGCCAACCAAGCGACCGCAGGGTGGCGGCGACGAGCGCCAGACCGCGCCGCGACGCGAAGGGAACGCCTCGGCGGCACACCGGATCGGGCGAGCGTTCAGGTCCAAGCCGACGCGGCGATCCGTTGCCGGGCTGGCTGGACCGAGATCGGGGAGACCTCGAGGTCTCGATCCGACCGTCGAGTCGGAGCGACGACCCGAATTCTCTCGACGCCGCTCGATGATGTACCTTCGCGTCCGCCCATGCCGACCTTTCAACTCATTTCGACGCCCCGATGGATCTGGCTCGCGACGCTGGTTCTCTGTGTGGTGTCGGGGGTGCTCTACGGCATCTTCGGCGAGATCACCAGAACGGTGTCGGGGGTCGGCGTCACGCGTCAAGGTCTCAACGTCCTGACGATCGCCGCGACCCGTTCGGGTGCTGTGGCGTCGGTGCATGTGAAGCCGGGTGATGAACTGGCACCCGGCGATCTGGTGGCGATGCTCCGAACCAACGACATCGACGCCGAGCTCACGCGGATCAAGGATCGGATCACGCTTCTGCTCGCGGAGTCGGCGGAGCTCGAGAAGATCGAGGACACGACCATCCATGACGCCGAAGTCGCCCGCGACGCGGCGCTGCGGGAGTCGCAGGAAGTCATCTCCACCACGAAGGATCTTCTCGATCGCCGGAACGAGTTCCTCGCCCAGCAGGAGGAACTGTTGAAGGAAGGGCTGCTTGCCGGCGAGACGATCCTTCGCTCGCGGGCGCAGGTCGCGGAACTTCAGAACGCGATGGAGGCCGCCCAGTCCGCGGAGGCCGAGGCCCGCCTCCGCGTCACACGCCTGAAGTCGGAACTCGCAGCGAATCGCGCCGAACGAAGAGAGCAGATCGC
>JBMSXH010000095.1:0-7649 GCA_049425445.1 Phycisphaerales bacterium
CTCGCCGAGTCGATCGATTCGGCCCGCGGCGACTTCATCGAAGCCTCCGAACGAGCTCGCGAGGCGCTCGAGAAGGATCCGGCGATCGACAATGCGGCCACGGTGCTCGCCGCGGCAGCCGAGGCTCGCGCCTCCGCCAGACGCGCCTATCTTCGGATCCTTCCCCAACGCCTCATCGTCAACGCCGAGATCGAGGAACTTCGGCTGCGGATCGCCGAGGAGCGCAGCTTCGTGGCGGACGCGAAGTGGCGGGCGTGGACCGCGGTGCTCGAGCGCCGACTCGCCGGCGCGAGCGACTCCGTCGCGCGGGCCGAGTCGGAACTCGCCGGCGTGAGCGACTCGATTCCGGTGCTCGATCGGGCCGCCGCCAAGAGCCGCGCCCTCGTCGAACAGAGCCGCGCCCTCCGAACGCGCGACGCGGGTCGGACGGCACGGGCGGACGATCTCTTCGCCCGTGCCGACACCCTCGACCGGCTGCTCGCGATCGAGATCCAGCAGTTGATGCTTGGCGGCTCGGAGGCGATCGGCGAAGGGCTTCGTCGACAGATCGTCGGCATCGGGCAGATCGAGGCGCTCCAGCGCGAGCTGGCCGATCTCCGGCGAGAAGCGCTGCAGCTGTACCTGCTCGAGCTTGAACTCGGGCAGCAGCTCGCGACACTCCAGTCGCCGGAGCAGGAGGCGCAGCGGCTCGTCAGGGAATCGGGTGCGGGGGCGGGCGATCCCAACGAGGTCGAGGCGACGCTGACCGCGCTGCTCGAGTCGAGGCGCACCCTCCTCATCCGCCCCATGCTCTCGGAGGTCCGCGATCAGCTCTCCTCGATCGACGAACTTGCGCAGGCCCTCAACTCACTCCTCGACTCGCTTGCTCGACTGCAGAGCTTCCTGCTCGAGAACCTGTTCACGCTGCGAACCGGAGCCCCCCTCGGGCCCGCCGCGCTGATGGGCCTCGCCTCGGCCGGCGAAGCCGTGCCCGATCGGATCGGCTCGTCGCTGTTCTCGGCGATGCAGGCGTCGATCAACGCCCGACCGACCTGGTGGATCGCCGCCCTGCTCGGATTCGCGTCGATGCTCGCGCTGCGAAGGCGCGTCTCGCGACGGCTGCTCGCGACCGGCAAGCGGATCCAGCAGATCGCGACAGACAGCTTCTGGCAGTCGATCGAGGCCTTCGGACTCACGGTGTTCCTCGCCGCCCCGCTGCCGCTGGCCATGCTGCTGCTTGGGCAGGCCCTCGAGTCGGGTGGCGGAACCGATGCATTCCTCCTCATCCTCGGCGAGACGGTCGCCGCGATGGCCATCCCTGCGAGCGTGCTCTCCCTCGTTCGCGAGATCGCCCGCCCCGGCGGGCTCGGCGAGGCCCACTTCCGATGGCGGACGGCGCTCACCGAGAGGCTGCGCCGGGCGGCCTTCGTGCTGCTGGCGCTGGCCGTGCCCTGCTACGCGATCGCGCTGCTGATGCTGGTTGGAGTCGGGCTTCGCACCACCGAGGGCAGCGAGAGCATCTCCCGGATCGCGTTCATCGCCTGCTCGCTCCTCTCCTCGTCGATGGTCGCCTGGTCGTTCTCCCGTGGTCGCACCAGCCCGAAGCGCCGCGGCCTCGCGATGAAGGCGGCGATCTTCATCGCCGTCGCCGCACCGCTCACGGTCGCGGCCCTGGCCTGGCTCGGCTACGCGCTGGCCGCGTTCCAGGTGGTCCGTCTGGTCTTCCAGTCCGCGTGGATCGTGGTTGGCAACGTGGTCCTGCGCGATCTCCTGGTCCGTTGGCTTTCGGCGGCGAGCCGCAAGATCGCCCGCGAGCAGCTGGAGCGGAAGCGGCTCGAGATGATGGCGGAGCCCCCCTCCCAGATCGGCGGAGGAAGCGACATCGCCGAAGCCACCGAGGAGCTCGAGGTCGACCTCGCCAAGGTGAATGCGCAGGCCCTGCGGGTGATCCAGAGCGTCTTCCTCACCGCGACGCTGCTTGGCCTCGCGGTCGTCTGGAGCGGCATGCTTCCCGCGCTGTCGGGACTCAACCAGGTCGTCCTGTGGGAGACCATCACCGCGGTGTCGTCGACCGTCGACGAGGGCACCGTCACCGTCCTGCAGCCGATCTCGATCCTCGATCTTCTCGGGGCGATGCTCGTGGTGCTGCTCACCGTGGTGCTCACGCGGGACATCCCGGGCCTGCTGCAGCTCTTGGTGCTTCCGCGCCTTCCGGTCAGCGCCGGCGTCGGCTACGCGATCACCAGCTTCACCCGCTACGCGCTCGCCGTGATCGGAATCCTGATCGCGTTCAACATGATCGGCCTGCGGTGGAACCAGGTCCAATGGCTCGCCAGCGCCGCGGTGCTGGGGCTTTCGTTCGGCCTGCAGGAGATCTTCTCGAACTTCGTGAGCGGCGTGCTGATGCTGGTCGAGCAGCCGGTGCGGGTGGGCGACGTGGTGACCGTGAACGGCGTCACGGGGCGCGTGACCCGCATCCAGATCCGGGCCACCACGATCACCGATTGGGACCGCCGCGATCTCGTGATCCCGAACAAGGCGTTCATCACCGGCCAGTTCTCGAACTGGACGCTCTCGGACAATCGAACCCGTCAGATCATCGAGATCGGCGTCGCCTACGGCAGCGACTATCGCCTTGTGGAGAGGCTGCTTCTTGCCGCCGCCTCCGGCGATCCGGACATCGCGACCGACCCGATGCCGAGCGTGGTGCTCAAGAACTTCGCCGACAGCAGCGTGGTCTTCGACCTGCGATTCGTCCTCGAGGATGTCGCGACGATCTCCGCCACCACCCATCAGGTGAAGCTGCGAATCGCGGAGCTCTTTGCCGAGAACGGCGTCGAGATCCCGTTCCCGCAGCGCGACCTGCATCTCAAGTCGGTGGAGCCCGAGGCGATGAAGCGGTGGAGACGAATCGAAGAGTAGAAGAGGAGACGAAGGGACGGGTGTTCGTCGGTCGAGCGACCCGCGCCCCTCAACTCCCGCTCGACGATCGCGCCACCCGCTCGACCTGCTCGATGAACTTCTGAAGGTTGTCGCTCGACTTGATCGACTGCGATCGCTTGAGAAGCGGCAGCGCCTCGGCGTACTGCCCTTCCGAGACGAGCAGCTGCCCGTGCCGCAGCTTCGCCTCGGCCTCGAAGCGCTCGATCGCCGCGGCCCGCTCGAACGCGAACGCCGCCTTGATCGGATCCTTCTGCCGCCGGAACTCCTGCCCGAGCAGGATGAGCGCCTCGCCGTCGAGCGGATCGATCGACACGATCTCCTCGAGGACCGCCACGGCGTCTCCGCCGTCTCCCTTCGCCGCCGCGACCCGCGCTTCGAGCTTGAGCATCGTCTTGCGGTCCGCCTCGGGCATGTCCGCGCCGAGGGCCGCCTTCATCGAATCGAGCAGCGTGGAGACCTCCGGATACGCCCCGCGGAGGACCATGACGTTGGCCGCGCGAAGCGACCGATCCGCTCCGGACGGCGGCGTCGCCTTCATCGCCCGCCCGTAGGCGTCGACCGCGAGGTCGAAGAGTCCGCTGTTCACGTAGATGTCGCCGAGCATGTTGAGGCTGTCCGCGGTCGACTGCCCGAGCTTGTCGACGAGCTCGTAGTTCTCCGCGGCCTTCATGGTCTGCTGCATGCCGAGAAAGGCGTTGGCCTGCAGCATCCAGAGATCGCCGCGCGAGGGGTTGTCCGCGATCAGCTTGTCGCAGAGCGCCGCGGCGTCCGCGTAGCGGCGCTGATTGAAGAGGCTCCGCACGAGCTGCATCCGCCAGTCGAGGTTCGCGGGATCGAGCAGCACCGCCATGCGGAAGGCGTTCTCCGCCGCGAGGTCGTCGCCGGCGTTGACGAAGGCGAAGCCGAGCAGCCCGTAGGTCACCGAGTCGCCGCCGCCGAGCTCGATCACCTTGACGAGGGCGGGGATGGCCTTCGCGTAGTCCTCCTTCCGCATCTCGATGACGCCGATCGAGCGCCAGGCGCGACGGAACTTCGGGAACTTCCGCACCGCGTCCTCGAAGGCCGCCTTCGCGCCGTCGAGATCGTCGCGCTGGAAGAGCATCTGCCCGAGCGTGAAGTCGAAGACCGCGCTCGAGTCCTTCTCGCCACGCTCGTCGTTCAGGCGGCTCTCCGCGTCGGCGACCTTCGCCGGCTCCTCGGTCGCAAGCTGGTCGAAGATCCGCTGAAGCCGCTTGCTCTCGGAGGTCGTCGTCTTCGGCTCGATGTCGCTCTCGGCGAGCCAGCTCTCGACCATCATCTGCCGGAACGCCGGGGAGGACCACACCGTCGCGGGGCTTGCGGCCTCGCGGGCGTTCTCGTAGGCGAGGCTCGGCAGCGGCGTCTCGGGCTCGTTCTGCGCCGAGGCCGACGGAGCAGCGGCCAGCACGAGGCTCGAGAGCATGGTGACGGCGAAGGGTCGAAGCAGCGTGTTCATGGCATGGATCCAGGCGAGGGCGAATCGCGACGATCGTGACGAGGCGAGCCGCCTAGGAGTTCTCATCGGGGAATGGTGAAGGGCTGAAGCATGCGGGTGCGCACCGGCTCGCCGTTGCGCTTGCCGGGCTCGAAGCGCCACTGCCGAATCGCGGCGAGCACCGCCGAGTCGAAGATGGGATCGCTCGAACTCCGCACCCGCGGGTTCTGCACGCGACCGGTCTGATCGACCTCGAAGATGACCACGACGCTGCCGGGAGCCCGCTGCTTCATCGCCGCGGTCAGGGCCGGCGGCGTCTGATGCACCGGGAGCGGTGCCTGATCGAGGTCGGACTGCGAGAAGACGGCGCTGGCGGCCTCCGCGACCGCGGCGGTGTTGATGCGGAGCGTGGCATCTCCGGCGAGATAGTCGCCACCGAGGCCTGGATTGAGCGCCAACTCGAGCTGCGAGAGGTCGAGTTGCGGCATCTCCTCCGCCATCTCCGGCGGCGGCTCCTCCTCCTCTTCCTCCTCCTCGGGCTGCTCCTCGGGGGGCGGCGGCGGCGGCGGCACGTCCGCGACCGACATCGAGGTCACCACGAGATCGTTCGACGGTCCCTTCGCGATCGCCTGGATCAGCGGCAGCACGAGGAAGAACGCCGCGGTGAGGGCGACTGCGCCGATCGCGACCACCATGCCGTGGCGGATGCGTCCGAAGATCGTGTTGTCGACCTTGCCGTCCACGGGGGAGCCTCAGCGATTCTGGTTCCGGGTGGCGACGCTCACCTTGGTGGCGCCGGCGAGCTTGGCCTCGTCGATGATCCGCACGAGAAGCCCCGACTGCGACGCCTGATCGGCCTGCACGATCACCGGAAGGTCCTCGCGCTGGACCATCCGCTTGACGAGCGGCTGCACGCCGCTGATCCCGATGTCCCGGCCGCCGTAGACGACCTCGCCCTTCGCGGTGAGGGCGATCAGGATCGAACTCTTCTCGAGCTGGCTCGCGCTCGCGGCCTGCGGCTTGTCCACCTCGACGCCGGTCTCCTCGACGAAGACCGTCGTCACGATGAAGAAGATGAGCAGAATGAACACGCAGTCGATGAGCGGCGACATGTCGACGCCCGGCTCGTTCGACTCCTCCGCGGCCAGTGCTCTGATGCGTCCCATGGTCAGGTGCCTCGTTCGGTCGAAGGGCTCGCGGCGGCGTCAGGCCGTGGCGCGGGCCGAGTGGTGAAGGTGCTGGCTGCAGACGGTCTCGAGATGGGCCAGGAACGCGCGGTACTGCTCGCATCCCCGCGTCAGGCGGTACTGGAGAAAGAGCCCCGGCAGCGCGATGACGAGCCCCGTCTCGGTGGTGATGAGCGCCTCGGAGATCCCGCCGGCGATCGCGGCCATCGTCTTCTCGCCCCCCCCGCCGGTGGCGAGCGCGCCGAAGGTCGCGAGCATGCCCGTCACCGTCCCGAGCAGGCCGAGCAAGGGCGCCGCCGCCACGCACACCTTCAGGATCTTGAGGTCGCGGGAAAACGCGGCCACCTCGGTGGCGTTGACCTGCTCGAAGAAGTGGGCCATCGCGCGACGCGACCGGCTCGCGGTGACGAAGCGGATCATGCCGCCGATCGGCCCCTCCCCCTCCTGCGGCCGGCTGACCCATGATCGCCATCGCTTCTCCGGCACGCTTGCGAAGCCCTTCGCGCGAAGGCGAAGCCAGAGGTGCGTGGCGGTCCCGAACATGACGAGCGCCACGATCGCGATCGCGACCATCGCCCACCCGCCCGACCGCCAGATCGCCATCGCCTCCTGCAGCAGGCCGGCGTCGGAGCCGACGGCGACCGCGGGCGGCGGAGAGCCGAGGATCGTCACGCCTTGCCTCCGCTCGCCGCGAGCTGCTCCCGCACCGCCGGCGTGAGCATCTCCGCCAGCACCTCGCGGACCTGCGCCGCGACCCGGGCCTTCTCGACCTCGGGATCGGGCTCCCCCGCCGCATCGCGGCTGCGCGCGACCTCGTTCAGGAAGGAGAGCGCGATCCCCTCCATCCGATCGATCACGCCGCGGGCCTTCCGCGAGAGGAACGCCGACAGCAGCAGCGACGGAATCGCCACGATGAGTCCGAACTCGGTGGTGATGAGGGCCTCGGAGATCCCGCCCGAGAGCGTCTTGACGTCGCCCGAGCCGAACACCGTGATGAGCTTGAAGGTGTTGATGATGCCCGTCACCGTGCCCAGAAGGCCCAGCAGCGGTGCCGCGGCCGCCGCGATCGCGACGAACGGGATGAACCGGTTCAGCCGAAGGCGGGTGACGAGGATCGTCTCGTACATCACCTCCTCCACGATGTCCCGCGGCTCGGCGAGGTTGTCCACGCCCGCACGAAGCATGGTTCCGGCCGGACCGCCGAGCTTCGCCGCAAGCGCCTTGGCCTTCGCGTCGTCCTTCGCGCGGATCGCCGCGAGCAGTTCGCCGATGCGACGCCGCGACGGCATCCTCACCGTCGACAGACCGATCCACTTGAGGATCGCGACGAGAAACGCGGCACCGGCGAGCCCGAGGATCGGGACCATGACCGGCCCGCCCTTGGCGATGTGCTCGAGGAGCGTCTCCTCGGTCGCCGCGATCTTGTGGGCGTTGCCGAGGGTCGGATCGAGCGGAAGCTCGCCCGCGCCGGTTTTCGCGAGCATCGCCGCAGCGTCCGCATCGAGGGGGTCGGCGTAGCGGATCGCGGCGGGCTCGAGCGAACCGAGCCGCTGCTCGGCGGTGGCGGTGCCCGAGCCGGACTCGGGCTCGAAGATCGCGACCGGCCCTGCGAGCACGATCGTGCCCGACTCGACGAGGCCGCCCTCGCCGACCGCGCTTCCCGCGAAGCGCGTGCCGCCCGCGTTCTCGTGGAGCCGCTCGAGGCTCGCGAGCACGAGCTTCGCCTGCGCCTCGGAGATCTCCTGCTCGGAGAGGGCGGTGTTCTCCGCGGCGAGCTTCGCCTCCTCGAGCGCCGCCCCGTACCGCTGGAGTTCGGTGATGTGCAGTCGCGACTCGAAGTTCCGCTGGTACTCGCCGAGCAGCCCGGCAAGGTAGGTCGTCTCCTTCTCGCGAGCCTCGATCTCGTTGCGAAGATTCGCAAGGTCGAGGCTGCGCGAATCGAGCTCGCGAACCTTGTCCTGGAACCGCTTCCGGACCTCGCCGAGATCGGATTCGAGCGCGGAGAGCCGCCGGCTGAGCGGCAGCATCTCGTCGGCCATCTGCTTCCGCAGCGCGTCGAGCTCGGCGAGGCTCGCCTCGAGCTTCTC
>JBMSXH010000096.1:0-7625 GCA_049425445.1 Phycisphaerales bacterium
ACCGGTCCTCTCCGCGAGTTCACCGAGATCGTCGATCGACCCGAGGTTGTCGCGCGACCGGGCTTCGCGGGATTCCTGGAGTCGTCGCTCCTCAGGCTCTCCGAGCCCGCCTTCGCGATTCGCTTCGCGATCGCGGCGGTGGTGGCCGCGATGGTGATTCCGGTCGCGGCCGCTGGCCTTCGCGTGGCGATCCTCCGCTCGAAGCTGCCCGATCCGCAGGCGTTCGAGGATTCCATGCAGGACTCGGAGCGGCAACTCGCCGTCTACCGGGAACTCGAAGCGCAGGCATGGCCGTTCATGAAGCTGCTCGGGGACCTCTCCAACTGCATGCCGGAAGCCATCGAGGTCGAGTCGATCGTGATGGGTCACGGCGAGCCGATCACGATCCGCGGCTTGGCCAAGCCGGAGAACGACCAGACCGGTGCGGATGCGATCCTCGAGATGGAGCGCCGCATGCGAGCGGCAGGCGTCTTCGACAAGATCACCAAGCGCTGGGATCCGCCCGACGGCCGAGGCGTCTACGAGTTCAGCCTTTCCGCGGACGTCTCGCGACCCACGCGACCGGGACGATTCACCGAGGCCGAGGACTTCGCGGTGACCTCCCTCGCCGAGCGGCGCTACGGACCGTCCGCCCGGCCTGCTTCGCGGACCGCAGACGACTCCGAGCGGGCTTCGAGCGTCGATTCGGACGAGCCCGCCTCGACCACCGATCCGGAACCGGCCTCGACGACTCGGCGGTCCCCGACCAGCTCCGACCGAGCGTCGGCCCCGCCGGCGACGCTTCCCGAGACCCCGATCTCCTCGGGAGACCCTGAGGATGGCGGCCCGGCCGGCGCGGACGCCTCGGCCACCTCCGGTTCCGGGCTTCCCGATCGCGGCATCGGCCGACGCCGTTCCTCGGAGGAGAGCGCCACCACCGGCGGACGCGCCGTCGACGTGCCCGATCCCTCGACGACCGTCGCCGCCGTCGACTACAGCGATGCCGAGATCGAGGCCATGAGCAAGGCCGAAGCGCAGACCGCCCTGGGCAAGGTCGCCCGCGCCCGGCAGTCGCCGGGACTCGACGACGCGGCGAAGGAACGCCTGCGAACCCTCTTCGACAAGTTGCTTCGCCGCGTGAGGGAGGCGCCGTGAGCGGCATGCCCATGACCCGCGACGAGTCCCCGATGTCGGCGCGAGCCGAGGCCAAGGCTTCACTCTCCGCTCGCTGGAACGCGCTGCCGGTCCGCTGGAAGTGGATCTCGGCTGCGGTCGCCGGCGCCATCGTCTTCATCGCCTACACGGACCTGATCTGGCCCGTCGCCGAGCGTTGGAACGCCGAGAGCAGCCGCCTCGAGGCGATCCTCGATCGAGCCGAAGGCAACGTCGCGCAGCTGCCTCCTTCGCTCGAGGCCGCGGTCGAGGCGCTCGGACCGATCCAGGTGCCTCGAACCGAGGGCGAGGGATCGCTCGCCTTGGCCGAGACGATCACCGAGGCGATCGGCAGCCAGCCGGTCAGCAACTTCTCCTTCGATGCGCGAGCGGGGTCGCGACTCCCTCCTGCAGCACTTCGGGAGATCGTGTCGGGCAGCGGTCAGCGTGTGGAGCGCGTCGTCGGCGAGGTCGGTTTCACGGCGACCCCCGAGCAGGCCGCCGCGATCATCGCCGAACTCGAGTCGAGCCCCGAGATCGAGTCGATCAGCCGGCTTCGCATGGTGCGCAGCCAGACCGACCGCAAGGTCGACGTGAAGATGACCGTCGAGGCCTGGATCCTCACTGGCCGAGGGAGGGGGCGCTGATGGCGACTCGCTTCCAACTGCCTTCGGGCGTTCGGTGGTCGGGACACCTCGTCGCGGCGCTGCTTGCCGGTGGAGTCGCGGTGGTGGTGCTCGTCGCGTCGTTCGGCGATGCGGCCTCGGCGCTCTTCCGCAGCAGCGCTTCGGAGATCCGATCCGATCTCGTCGAACCTCTGATCGCGCGTCACGAGACGCTCACCCGCACCAGTCTCGAGCGGTTCGACGGGCGCTCGGCGTTCTTCCTGCCGAGGCCGCCTGCTCCGCCGCCGCGTCCGGCACCTCCGCCGCGCGATCCGGGTCCCCCGCCGCCACCGCCGCCCGATCCAGGTCCGCCGCCGCCGCCGGCTTCCTACGGCGGGCCCAAGCCTCGCAGCGTCTTCGGCGACGTCGTGTTCTTCGACGGCGCCTCGATCGATCGCCTTCGGGTCGGTGAAGAGGGCGGCGGCGTGAAGGTCCTTTCGATCAACGGCCCCTGGACCGTGCGCCTTGCCTGGAGCCGTGGCGAGTACGACGTCTCCCTCTGGGGCGATCGCGAGGCATCGTTCTTCTCGCAGAACCCGTTCCGCAGCAGCAGCACGATTCCCGCGCTGCGGGGCGGAAGCTCGCTCAACCCGACCGCCCCCTCCGGCGGCGATTCGCCGATGCCCTTGCCATCGCAGCCTTCCAGCGGATCGCCGGCCATTCCGCCTGCGCCCGTTCCCGAGGCTCCGAAGGATGGGGCACCCGAAACCGCCGGTCCCTCCAACGGCGACGACGAGAGCGGATCGGATCCCGAGGCCGGCGCGCCGACGGATGCTCCCGGGTCCGAGAGCGATGAGCCCTTCGTTCCGCTCGATCAACTCCCCGCGCCGCTCTCCGCCGACGAGATCGACGGCATGAGCCGCGACGAGGCTCGCGCTGCGCTCAGCCGCGTCGCCCGCGCCCGCGGGCGCCGTCTCGATCCTCAGAGCGCGGAGCGACTTCGCGAGGAGTTCGAACTGCTCCTCGCGCGACTTCGCCGTGGTGACTGATGCGATCGTCGCCACCTCTGAGGTGGGGCAATCGCCCGTAGACTCCCCCGTTCGCCGGCCTTGCCGGCAATTCGCCGACCGATTGCGCTCCGGAGCCGTCTCGTGACCCGAACCGAAACGCGGCCGACGCCTCATCTCGCCGCCTTCGCCCTGATCGGCCTGCTCGCTGCGCCAGCCATCGCGGCGCCTCAGGACTCCGCTCCGTCGGCACCCACCGATGCAGGCGGCCTCGTGCTCGAAGGCGGGCTCGACCAGGCGCCTCCCACCCAGGGCCGCACGCGTCGCCGGCGACCAGCCGACGACTCTCCCGTCGTGCTGGGATTCAAGAAGGAGAAGCTCGAGTCGGTGGTGCCGTTCATCGTGGAGTGGACGGGCAAGGCCGTGATGATGCGGCTGACCCAGGTCTCCTCGATCGAGATCACCCTCGTCAACGACGAGCCGATCAGCAAGGATCGCGCGCTCGACCTGCTTTTCCAGGCGTTCCGCATGAATGGGATCGGCGTCGTCGAGACCGACGACGTGATCATGATCGAGATGCTCACGGACATGGAGAAGATCCAGCCCGCGGTCATCCTCGGTCCAGACGTCGACGTGATGGAGTTTCCCGAGGACGGCAACATCGTGATCAAGGTGTTCCGGCTGCGGAACACCAAGGCCGCCGAGGTCTTCGACCGCCTGCAGGCCTCCATCCCGACCTACGCGACGCTCACGGTCGACGCGGCCTCGAACCAGCTGATCCTCGAAGGCGACATCGGTCTCGCGAAGCGGATCCACCAGCTCATCTCGCTGCTCGACGTCGAGCCCTGGGTCGAGGTGAAGACCGAGACCTTCCGTCTCGCCTACGCCGACGCGCAGACCATCGCCGACAACATCCGCGAGCTCTTCGAGCCCTCCTCCTCGACGGGCTCCCGCGGCGCGTCGACCCGTCAGCAATCCGCCCAGCGCGGCCGCCCCGGAACCCCGCAGCAGAACGCGGGCGAGGTCCCGCAGGTCGGCACCAGCGAGCAGCTCGTGGTGACGGTGCTGCCCCAGAACAACGCGATCACCGTCCGGGCCGAGCCCGAGGTGATGGAGAACATCAAGCGGCTCATCTCGACCGCGTGGGACGTTCCGCCCACCCGCGACGGGCAGATCTTCCGCCTCTACGACCTGAAGTACACCGACCCGCTCAAGGTGAAGGAGGTCCTCGGCGCGCTCCTCGAGAGCGGCAGCGTGACGCGGCGACCCGCCTCGGCGGGCGGTCGGGCCCCGACCGGCGGGCAGTCCGGCGGCGCCGACGTCGCGGTCGCCAACATCTTCCGCATCGAGGCCTATCCCGACTCCAATCGCCTCGTGGTCATCAGCCGGACGCCCGACAACTTCGACTGGCTCGACACGCTCATCGAGCAGATCGACCAGCCGCTCACGGTCGGTCTTCCGGTCAACGTCGAGCTCAAGCACGCCAACGCCGTCGACGTCGCCGAGATCCTCAACGCCCTGCTGCAGCAGGCTGGCGGCGGCGCGACGCTCCGGGCCCCCGAAGAGGGCCTCTCCGGCATCGACTTCGCCAGTGCCGGCGGCGGCGAGGGCGGGGCCGCCGGCGCCACCGAGAACAACCAGGCGCAGGAGATCCGCTTCCCCTGGCAGCAGGCCCGCGCCGGCACCGACGCCACCGAGGTCAGCGCGATCGTCGGCAAGAGCCGCGTCGTCCCCAACGCCGGACAGAACAGTCTGCTCGTGCTCGCGACGCCGGAGATCCAGGATGCGCTGCTCAAGATCATCCAGGACCTCGACCGCCCCGGGCGGCAGGTGCTGATCACCGCGGTGCTCGCCGAGGTCGAACTCGGAGACCAGTTCGCCTTCGGCCTGCAGTTCGGGCCCAACGGACAGGTGTCGACGACCAATCCGAGCAACTCGGTCTCGATCGGCTCCGAGTTCCGGGGCTCGATGGAGAACATCTTCCCCGGCTCGCTCTCGACCGCGACCCTCAACTTCGGCGTCGACGCCACCGTCGTGCTGCAGGCCTTGAGCGAGAAGACCGGCGTCCGCATCCTGCAGCAGCCCAAGGTCTTCACCTCCGACAACAAGGAGGCGAAGTTCTTCGACGGGCAGGACGTCCCCTTCCAGACCTCGACGAGCTCGGGCGGCGACACCGGCGGCACGGTGGTGGCGAACTTCGAGCAGATCGCCGTCGGCATCGGCCTCAACGTGCGGCCCCGCATCACCAAGGAGCGGAACGTCGCGATGGAGGTCGCGGTGCTCCTCTCGAACGTCAACAACAACCCCGGCTTCATCGCCCCGGGCCTCAACCCGGTCATCAACCGTCGCCAGACCAACACCGAGGTCACCGTCAAGAACGGCCAGACCATCGTGATCTCCGGCATCCGGCGCGAGCAGTCCGCCAAGGTGAAGACCGGCGTGCCGGTGCTCGGCGACATCCCGGTGCTCGACTGGGTCTTCTCCTACGTCGACGAGGCCGAGCAGGTGAAGGAACTGGTGGTCTTCATCCAGCCGATCGTCGTCGACAACCCCGACGAGAACGACACGAACTTCAACGAGGTCGATCGCCGTCGTCTCGAACAGCTGACGGCGCCGCTCACCGAGCAGACCCGCAAGCTGATCATCGACAGCAAGATGATCTCCCCCAAGGACGAGGCCGCGGGCACGCCGCCGCTCATGGATGCGCCCGAGCAGCCCTGACCCCTCGAGGCCGATCCGCCTCGCCGGGACGGTCTGCCTCGCGCTCGCCGCCGCGTGCACGACCCGAACGCTCGAGGAGCGATCCTCGTTCGATCTCGACGCGCTTCCCCCTCGCGCGCCATCCCAGGTGGCGCCGCAGATCCTCGAGGCGCGTGGAGTCGCGCTCGAGCGCAGCATCGAACTGGTTCCGCTCGGCTTCGTCGCCGCCGACGCAGCCACTCCGCCGCTCGTGTCGCCGGATGGCCGGACCATCGCGGTGCAGCTCGCGCCGACCCCCGCCTGGAACGACCTCCTCGGATGGAGTCCGTCCATGCCGAGTCCGCCGCCAGCGGTGGCGATCGTCCGAATCGGCGAGGAAGGACGACTTGGCGAACCTCAGGTTCTCCGCGAACCGCTCCTGCTCGGCCGATGCGGCGGCGGGTCCGGTTTTCTCGTCGAGAGTCCGCGCGGCGACGGCTCGCGATGGATCGGCGAGGTCGCCTGGGAGGACGGCACCATCGAGTGGCTTCTCGCGGAGGCCGCGGTGGCGAGCATGGCGTGGCGGGACGACGAAGGCCGCCTCGCGTGGTGCCACTCGGAACGTGCAGGCGATCCCGCTTCGCTGCGGTTCAGCGGCCGCGAAGGCGGCGTGCGGGAATGGCCGCCGCCGCCGGGCGCGACATGGCTGGCTCCGGCGTTCACCGGCGATCGACGACATCTCGTCGGGATCCTGCAGCGGGATGGTCGCAGTTCCCTCGTCGCGATCGATCTCGAGGACGAGCAGGCGAGCCCCCAGAGCCTCGAACTCTCGATTCGCGTGAACGCGCCACAGAGCCTGGCCGCGTCGTGGGCTCTCGGCGAGAACGTCTCGCTCTCCGGCGAGCCCGGGCTCTACGTGCTCCATCCGGATTGGCGGACGCTCGCGCGATGGAACCCGTCCGAGGGACGACTCGATCGCTTTCCGCCGCGGACCTTCTCCTGGAGCCACTCCATCGCCGGTGGGCGCATCCTCGGCGATGCCGACGCGCTCTGGTTCGTGCCGGATGGCGACGAGTCCGGAGCGGCACGCGAACTCGAGGCAGGCGTCCTGCTCGAAGGACGCTGGCTCGTCCGCGTCGTGGAGGCCTCCGGGCGGCCGGATGCGCATGACGACGGAGCCGCCATCGTCATCGGCGCGATCGAAGGGGGTTTCGATGTCGCGCGGCTTCGACTCTCCACACCCGCGGATGGCGAGCCGGACTCCTGATCTCGGACGGTCCTGAACGGATCATCGTCGTCCGCCCCGCCAGTGTCCCGCGGTGCAGGCGTTCGAGGGCGGCCCCAACCCCGGGACATGCCGGCTGATGCACCGAAGGTCGAATGACCTCCAGGGGCTCCCCTTCAGCAGCGGCACGCCGACAAGAACACACCCGCGGTGCCCTCGAGCCCGTCTTCGGGCGTTCGCGGGCATCGCGGGTGCGACTGCAGCCGGTGATCGGAGGGAGGTTCAGTCCTCTTCGAGTTCGTCGAGGCTCTCCTCCTCGTCGTCCTCGAAGTCGTCCTCCTCGTCCTCCTCGTCGTCCTCGAACTCCTCCTCTTCCTCCTCTTCCTCGTCCTCGAACTCCTCGTCGTCGTCCTCTTCCTCGTCGTCGGCCTCCTCCTCGGCGTCATCCTCGTCGTCGTCATCCTCGTCGTCGTCATCCTCGTCGTCGTCGTCGTCGTCCTCGTCGTCGTCGAAGAAGGGGTAGTCCTCGTCCTCCTCCCAGTCGTCGCCGGCGACGGGCACGCTGGTCAGCCGGGAGGGCGCGGCGAGCAGTTCGTCGATCAGGACGTTGGAATCGGAGGCGCCCAACGACTCCACGGCCTCGCCAAGCAGGCTCGAGCCGCGGATCGAATCGATGATGGAAGATGGCAGTTCGGCGATCGCCATGGAAGGATCCTCTGGAAGGCCGCCGGCTTCCGGGCTCGGCGCGGCGAGAGTTGAATGCAGGACGCCATCGGCGTCAACCGCCTTCGGCGCTCAACGAAGAGGCACGGCGAGCGACGATGTCGGAGAGGAAAGCAGGAGCCAACCGTCGATCGCCCCAATCGCATCGAAGCGAGGCCCGAGCGTGCGGAGTTCGAGCGCCGGACCGCGCTGCCGCAGGCCGTCGGAGAGTCCGAACCGGTAGACCGCGTAGACGAACTCGGTGCGAGGCGTGCC
>JBMSXH010000097.1:0-7571 GCA_049425445.1 Phycisphaerales bacterium
GTCATCGCGGCGGTCTCCAGCCTCGCCTCGGCGCCCTGATCCGGGGCAAGTCCGCGCTCCGCCGCATCGAGGCTCCTATCCTCGTCGGAACTCGATTCGCCGTCGAGGACCGTGTCTTCCTGTGTCCCATGGACGCCAACTCCGCCTTCATCCGACGTCTGACGCTCGTCCGCCAACAGGGCGAGGCGTGGTCGGCGCAGTTCAGGACCGCCGCCGGCGATTCGCGATCGGGTGGATGGGCCAGGATCCGCGCGATCCTGTTCGCCATTCCGGCCGTGCTGTTCCTCGGAGGCCTTCTCGTGATCGCGCTGGCCGTGGTCCTCGTGCTCGGCGCCGTCGCGATCGTCTTCGGACTCGCGGCCGCGGCCTATCGGGCCGCCCGTCAGGTGCTCGGTCTCGGTGGTGATCGACGTGCCGGCGCGGACACGGACGTTCGTCGGGTGAACGTTCGGGTGATCGGGCGTCGCTGATCGCCGGCGGTCGCGCAGGTCAGTCGTCGCCCGCGAGCCAGCGATCCCGCCAATGCAGGGACCGTTCCCCCGGTCGTCCCCCACCGATCTCCGCCGCCTCCACCGCCACCAGCGGCAGCACGCCCCAGCCGGAGTTGGTGAGACACGCCTCCTCGGCCTTGAGCAGATCCTCGATCGAGAGCATCCGTCGTTCGACCGGGAGTCCCGCCTCCTCGGCCCAGCGCAGGACCGCCGCCCGAGTCACGCCCGGCAGCACCGGCGAGCGAAGCCCGCCGGAGGTCTCCTCGCCCCGGACGATCGGGGCAAGCACCTTGCCATCCCGCACCACGATCAGGCTGCTCACCGATCCTCCGCAGAGATGGTTCGTCACCGAGAGCCAGAGCGCCTCGTCGCATCGATGCGACAACGCCTCCTGGAGCGCGGAGAGTCGGGACCAGTAGTTCAGCGTCTTGTGCGCGGCGAAGGCGTCGAGCGGATTGAGGCGGCTGTCGGCGACCCGAACGCGAGCGCCTCGCTCGAAGAGCGCCGCCGGATAGGCCGTCGCGGGCTGCGCCGCGATGAGGATGGTCGGATCGCCGGGCTTCGCACCGCTGCGGGAAAGCATGTTGAGATCGCCACCGGAGACCGTGACCCGGATGCGCGCCTCTCCGAGTCCCGATCGAGCCAGCGTCGCCTCGACCGCCTCCGCCAGCGGGTCGACGCGAAGGCGTGAACTCAGTCCGAGCTCGCGCGCCGAACTCGCCAGCCGATCGAGGTGCGCTTCGAGCATGCGGGCTCGACCATCCCGCGTGCCGATCGTCTCGAACAGACCGACGCCGTGCTGGAACCCGGCGTCGAAGGCGGAGATCCGCGCCTCGCCGAGCGTCGTGAACGCGCCGTTCAGCCAGACCGTCGCGCCCGAACCCTCCGTCGAACGCTCCGGCGCGACCGGCGTTCCTTCCTCACGATCGATCATGGGTCACCCGCTCCTTCCACCGGCGGCTCGAGGCCGACGCCGCTCACCACCACCGCCGCCCCATCGCAGCGAAGCTCGATCCATCGCGAGACCTCCGCCCGATCCCGCCACACGACCCGTGCGAACCCCGCGTCCTCGGACGGTTCGATCCTGGCCGGCGAGCCCGCCGCGACTCCGGCCGCGAGGGCCGAGGCGAGCGGCTCCTCGAGCAGCGGAGCCGCCACCTGTGCCGACGCGGGCAGACGAGGCTCCGAGGCGAGCAGCGATCGCTCGAACTCCCCCGCCCAGCGCTCGAAGAGACGTTCGCAGCGGATCGCGTTGCCTCGCGACCACCAGGCGATGCCGCCGGCGACGAGCAGGACCGGAACCACCCGCAGCGACGCGCGGCGGACTCGCGTGGCGATCGTCGGAGCAGGGGCAAGGTCCTTCTCGGGCACGGGCCGAGTGTACCGGTCCCTCGTACACTTCCCGATTCGCGCCGTGCTCGAACCGCGCTGATCGCCTCGCCTCCCGACGCCACCCATGCCCCTTCTCTCCGTCAACGCCCTTCGCTTCGGCCACGGCTCGGTCAACATTCTCGAGGAGATCACCTTCTCGATGGAGTCGGGCGAGAAGATCGGCCTCGTCGGACGCAACGGGTGCGGCAAGAGCACGCTGATGAAGTGCATCGCCGGCCTGATGAAGGCCGACTCGGGCACGCTCGGCATGTCGCGCGGCTGCCGGGTCGGCTACCTCTCGCAGGATCCGCGGCTCGATCCCGACGAGACCCTCCGCGGTTCCGCCGAGGCCGCCTTCGCCGATCTGCACGCGGCCCACGGCGAACTCGACGCGATCTTCACCGCGATGGCCGGTCCCGAAGGCGAGGATCCCGACGCCCTCGATCGACTTCTCAAGCGACAGGCGGAGATCGAGTCTCGGATCGAGGCGCTCGGCGGCTACGCCGTCGACCACAAGGTCGACGCGACGCTGCACGGTCTCGGCTTCACCGATGAGCAGTTCTCCCAGAAGGTCAGCACGCTCTCCGGCGGACAGAAGGCGCGGCTCGGTCTCGCGAGGCTGCTCCTCGAACAGCCCGACCTGCTGCTCCTCGACGAGCCGACGAACCACCTCGACATCGAGGGTCGGCAGTGGCTCGAGACCTTCCTCGCCGAGGAGTTTCCCGGCGCCGTCATCGTGGTGAGCCACGACCGGTGGCTGCTCGATCGAGTCGTCTCGCGAATCATCGAGATCGATCAGGGCCGCCTGCGCGAGTATCCCGGCAACTACCGGGACTTCATCGCGCTGCGGGCCGAGCGCATGCTCACCCAGAGCCGCAACTACGAGAAGCAGCTCGATCGGATCCGGAGCGAGGAGCAGTTCATCGCGCGATACAAGGCCGGGCAGCGCGCCAAGCAGGCCCGCGGCCGCGAGTCGCGGCTCGAGCGGTTCAAGCGCGACGAACTCGGCGAGCGTCCGGTCGAGCAGGATGTGATGAATCTGCTCTTGCCCAAGGCGCCGCGGGTCGGCGACTTCCTGCTGTCGGCGGAGGGCCTCTCGAAGCGGTACGGCGAGAAGCGTCTCTTCGAAACGCTCTCGCTCCTCGTCAAGCCCGGCGAACGCCTCGGCATCATCGGACCCAACGGCGCCGGCAAGACCACGCTCGTCAAGGCGCTGCTCGGGGAACTCGATGCGGATGCGGGCGAGGTCAAGAAGAGCCCGCGACTGAGCGTCGGCTGGTTCCGGCAGACGCAGGAGCACCTCGACCTCAGTCTGCCGGTCTATCGATACCTGCAGACGGTCATCCTCTCCCTCGACGGGCAAGCCAAGGCGAGCGAGCAGCAGGCCCGCAATCTCGCGGGCGCGTTCCTGTTCTCCGGCGCCGATCAGGAGAAGCCTCTCGCGGATCTCTCGGGAGGCGAGCGGGGACGCGCGGTGCTCGCGGGCCTCGTTTCGGCGGCGCACAACCTGATCGTGCTCGACGAGCCGAGCAACCACCTCGACATTCCCTCCGCCGAACGGCTCGAGCACGCCCTGATCGAGTTCGGAAAGCAGAGCGTCGGATCGCTGATTCTCATCAGTCACGATCGCGCCCTGCTCGAGGCCACCTGCGATCGCCTCCTCGTGCTCGACGGGAACGGCGGCGCGGTCGAGTTCCCCGGCCGCTACTCGCAGTGGCTCGAGAAGCAGCGAGCGACCGCCGCGACATCCGCGCGACCGGGCGACGCCCGCGGCGGGCGGGCGCAGCCGGCGCCGAAACCGAGCCGCCTTGCGGAGAAGAGCACTTCTCCGAAGGCTTCGGCGGGCGACTCCCTTGCGAAGGTCTCGACCGGTGAACTCGAGAAGCGGATCGAGCGGCTCGAACGTCGGCTTCGGGAGATCGACGAGAAGCTCATGGACCCGAAGACCCACGCCGACGGCAAGGCGAGCCAGCGCCTCTCGCGCGAGCGTGAGGAGACCGCGGCGGAACTCGAACCACTCGAGTTCGAATGGTCGCGGCGAGCGAGCACCGAGCCCGCGTGATGATCGCTCAATGATCGCGTGAGCATGACGTGATCATGACGTGATCATGACGTGATCATGGCGACCGGCCGATAGGGCCCACGGGTCCAACCCGACGACGCCATCCGACCAGAGCATGCTCGACTTGCAGGCGTTGTGCGCCGACGCGCGACCGCGCGATCGTCGATCCGCGCCGGATCAGGCGGAACGCAGGACCACCGCGCCGCTCCCGTCCACGATCTCCCATCGCGCGCCGGCCCCGAGGCTCGCGAGCCGATCGGCCGAAAGTCGGAAGCCCGAAGCGGCCTCCATCGGCTCGAAGGTCAGGATCGACTCCGTGGTCGCCTCGTCGTCGCAGCAGATCGCGCGAAGCTCGTACGGCCCCGCCGCGGAGGGAAGACCCAGCACCAGCAGGAACCCGTCGCCGTCGGGATGGCGGTAGACCGTCGCCCCGCCGCGGCCGTTGGGCGCGGCAGCGAGCCCGATCACCGAGCAGCGGGGAATCAGAAACCGTTCGAAGCCCTCGCCGATCAGTGCCCGAAGCTGCTCGTCGGTCTGTCGCTGCATCGACAGCTCGGCGATCTCCGCCACCCGATCGCTCATGCGAATCTGGAACCACGCGCTGACCAGCAGGCCCGCGCCGAGCACGAGACTCGCCGCCCGCCAGATCCACGGTGCTGCACGCCCCTGCCGATCCGCTTCCTGACGAAGTCGCAGCTGCTCGACGATCTGCCGCAGCGGAGCGGAAACCGATTCTTCGTGCGCACCGACTCGGCCGTCGCTTCGCGACGATCGGTCTCTCGACGCGGACACGCCGGCAGCGACCGGAATCGCGGCCCCGACTCGCATGGCCTTGCTCACGGCGGCCAGCGTTCGGGCTCGAAGTTCGGGAGAGGGGTGCGACGACGCGAGGAATCGCGGGTCGCTCGCCCACTCGGCCTGTCGTTCGATGACCTCGGCCCTCCATCGCTCGGGCGCGGCGTCCAGGGCGACACGGAACGCCTCGGCGGACGCTTCGTCCAACAGCCCGAGGACCTCGAGCGAGGCGATGTCCAACAGGGCCTCGCGATCCATCGACGTCTCGGGGCCGTCCTCGTTCAGACTGTCACCACTCATGCGTATCCAACCAGCCTTTCGAGCCCACGCCTTCCAGCCCTCGTTCGCCGAGCCGACGCCGAAGCCACCGCGACCTCGACCAACTCGACGATCGCCCCCGCCGATCGCCTCGCGCCCCAGCCGAACCGGGGGACGCCCGCCGAGGCGGCCAAGGCATCCTCCATCCTTCGAGGCGAGCCGGAATCCACTCCGGCTCGCAACCGCGCTGCGGGGGACCTCGGAACCGCCGCCCATCCGATCAGGCCGGCGGACCGGTTCCATCGCAACCCTCGAATCACTCGGAGAACGCGACAGGATTGCGCCAGATCGCGATTTCGCCCGAGCACTCGCCGTCCGAAAACACCGTACTCGGGCGATCCAGCCATCCCGCGACTCATGATCGGTCTCCCGGATCCTCGAGTCGATCGCGAAGTCGGCCAAGCCCCCGGCTCAACGCGGACTTCACGGTGCCGAGCGGTGCCTCGAGCTGCTCGGAGATCTCCCGCAACGTGAATCCCTGCAGATAGGCCCGCTCGATGACGGTCCGCTGCAGGGTCGGCAGTTCCGCAATCCTCGCCCGGATCTTCGCTCGCTCGCTTTCCTCGGGCTTGTCCTCCGACTCGGCCGCCGGCGACTGGTCGAGCGCGGGCCCCTCGCCCGCCCCATGGTCAGGGCGGACCCCCCGTCGCCGCAGGCGATCGATGACATGGCGGCGGGCGATCAGCATCACCCAGGTGACCAGCTTGGCCCGCGACGGGTCGTAGCGATCGGCGGTCTTCCACAGCCTGACGAAGATCTCCTGGACCGCATCCTCCGCCTCGGCGCGGGAATTGAGCACCTGCCGGGCGGCCTGGAAGACCAGGGTGTTGAACCGGTCGTACAACTCGGCGACCGCGGCCTCGTCCCCTTCCGCCACCCGCTGCATCAGGCGCCAGTCCTCTTCGGGGGTGGGAACGTGGGGCGGTGAGGGCATCGGAGTCCCGACGGGCCGAGTCGTGCTCGCGGAGCCGGCGAACCGGGGCCGGGCGAGACTCGTGGGACTATACCGATCGAGCCCGTGTTGCCGGTTTCGCATACCTCATGAGGAAAATGCGTTTAGACTCCATTGACGAACTGTCTGCGGCTCGCCCGCCGGAAGTCATCGTGAACCTCGCCTTGTCCCGCCAGCCGCGAGTCCCCGACGGGTCGCCTCCGCGACCCTGCGGAGATCGTGCCTCCCTCCACCGACGGGGCTTCAACCTCATCGAGTTGCTGGCGGTGCTCGCCATCACGGTGATCCTCATCGCGACGCTGATGCCGGGGCTGCGCGCCGCGCGGAGCACCACGCATCGCATCGGCTGCGCGTCGAACCTTCGCCAGTTCGGTGCGGCGATGCAGTCCTACTCGGGCGACTTCAACGAGCGACTTCCGCACTCGGTCCATCTGACCCCGGACCATTGGGAACCGCAGGAGATGATGGCCGCCTCCGCCGGGCCCGACGAGTTCGGGCGCACCAAGTGGGACGGACTGGGGCTGCTCTCGAATCCTTGGAACCCCTACGTCGACGTTCCACGGGCCTGCTACTGCCCGAGCCATCTTGGCGAACACTCGATCGAGCGCTACAGCCTCGCATTCTCCAAGCCGGCCTTCACGCAGGAGGTCTACACGAACTACCACTACCGCGGCGACTTCGACCGCCGGCTCGGCCGGTATCTCGGCACGTCGGCGTCGCGGAGGGTGATCGTGGTGGATGGGCTGCGCACGCGTCGCGACTTCAACCACGGCGACGGCACCAATCGACTGCACTCCGACGCCTCGGTCGACTGGCTGGTCGATGCCGATCGGAGCATCCTTTCGGGGCTCCCCTTCGACACCGTGACCGATCCGATCATGCAGGACACCCTCTACTCGTGGCTGTGGGATCAGATCTCCCGAGACACGCGGTGATCCAGCCGATGATCCATCCATCCTGACGAGATCGCGCCGAGGGATCGGCGACCGTTCGTCGACCCGGCACGAGCCTCACGGCGCTTTCGTCACCGGGCCCGCCCAACGAAGTTCCTGAGCCAGGTGCGTGCCGACGCCGAGATCGATCAGGCGATAGCCGCACGGCTCGATCGCCTCGCCGACCAGAATCTGATCCGGCTGCCAGAGCGGGAATCGTCGGGGATAGCTGGCCGCGTACCCCTCCCCCACGAGGTCGAACGCGGAGCGGTGCTCCGGGAACGCCCGGGCAAGCGAAGCGCTCGCCACGTCCATGTTGAAGTCGCCCACCACGAGATCGATCCGCGGGAGCGCGAGCGTGTCCAGATCGACGCGAAGCCCCGCGGCGAGATCTCGCCGGGGGAGATCCGTCGAAGAGGGCAGATCGACGGCCAGGATCGAAATCTCACCCTTCGAACCGCCGGCGTGCTCGACGCGAAAGAGCCCGGCCCATCGCCCGTTCGAAGCGAGCACCAATCGCGCCTCGATCACCGGAAGATCGGTCACCAACGCGAAGGGGCCCGCCCGGTGAACGGCTCGCCCCTGCTCCTTCCATTCGCGTGTGAATGGCCGCCCGAACAGTCGCCAGTCGTTGGAGACGACCAGAATGT
>JBMSXH010000098.1:0-7557 GCA_049425445.1 Phycisphaerales bacterium
GGCCATGAGTTCGGCCTGTTCGGCGAGGAAGGTCCATCCGCCGGCCTCGTCCACACAGACGGCGCGATCCGCGATCTCGCCGAGGAACTCCTGCCAGCGCTCGGGGTTCGCGCTGCCCACCCGCGTGGCCCGGTCGAGCAGGGCGAGCAGGGTCTGGTACCGCTCCATCGCCTCGGTCGCGGTCTGCGGCACGATCTTGAGCAGCGCGTCGCGGGTGAGATCGAGATACGCGATGTTCCCCGGCTCCTTCCCGAACGCTCGTCCGTAGAAGGTCCACGCCAGGACCCAGTCGCCCGCGGCCGCGGCGGCCTCGGCGCGGCGCAGATGCCTTGCCGGCCCCCACGGCTGCAGCACCGCGAGGGCGATGCCGATCACGATCGCGGCGATCGCGGCGCAGGCGGTGAGAATCACGATGAACTTGCGGTCGAATCGGGCTGCCATCGCTTCACTCCTCTTCCGCGGCCGACGGACTCTCACTCTCGAAGTCCGGCCAGCGCGGAAGTCGCTTCATCAGATGAGGGAGCAGTTCGGTGACGATCTCCGAGGCGATGGACCGGTAGAGTTCCCGGGCTTCGCCATCGTCGTCGGACGCATCCGAGCGGACCGTTACCTGAACCTTGCAGTAGTAGGCGTATTCGTCGGTGAGGCTGAATGCAAGGCGTCTCACGCCGAACGCACTCGGCGTGGAACGACCGTTGGCGATGAAGAAGTACCCACCGGTCTGCCGCTGCCGATTGCTGGAGGCGGGCCGGAACTCCGAGACCGTCATCTCGATGGGGCCCACCGGCATGTAGACCTCCTCGATCATTCCGGTGACCGGGTGCCTGACCTCGACGCTGCGATAGGGCTCGCCGGTCGCGCGGTTGACGAGATCGGGTTCGAGGGTCCACGCGGAATCGTCGATCGCGAGCGCGATCTCCTCCGGCGGCCGAGTCATCACCATGCCCGCCGCGTCCCAGCATCGCTCGGGGATGTGCGGCACATCGTCGATCGCGCCCGTGTAGTAGGCGACGTGGACGCTGGCGAGCCCCTTCTCCGGATCGCCGTCGAGGGCGTACGTGCGGTCGAGGTACTGCGTGGTGCCGAGTTCCTCGACGAGCGCTGCGCCGAAGATGGTGTCCTCGCCCACCCGGCGCCATGGCCCGAGCGTGGGCGGAATCGTCGCAAGGGGCCCGCGGAGTTCGACCGGCCTCTTCACAACGAAGACGTTGAACTTCTCGACGGCCACACGGAAACCCGCGGCGCCGAGCAGCATCACCGCACAGGCGCACAGGTACGCAGCGATCACCGAGCGGCGAAACGTCATGCCGCGGCTCCTGTCCCGGCGGAGTCCTCGATCACGATCCGCCGGAGGACCCACAGGATCCCCAGAAAGATGAAGAGCGCCGGCAGCAGCCAGACGAGGCCCACGAGGTGGTGGAACTCGCCGGCGGCCATCTCGACGTCGAAGAGGCTGAGGACGCCCAGCGTGGTGACGCGGAGCACGTTCACCGCCACCGCGACCGGCACCCCGAGCAGCACCAGAGCCGCCCGCTGCCAGGGTCGCTTGAGCCCGGTGTAGGCGATCGCCACACCCAGCGCGAGGAACGCCAGCAACATCCGCAGGCCCGAGCAGGCCTCGGCGACGTTCAGCGGATGCGGTACGCCGTCGCGCCAGACGGTGAGGGTGTTTCCGGCGCGATCCGTGTCGATCCCGATCAGGTTGAGGACGACGTCCGCGCCCCGCGCCGAGATGTCCTGCAGCTTGAAGGTGACGACGTTCAGGATCCGGTCGGTCACGGTCTGCCCGAACACGACCAGGTAGGCGATCGGAAACCAAAGCCACCGCATCGCCCGCCAGCCAAAGAGCAGAAGTACGAGTCCGAACAGGCTGACGCCGAACGAGAGCCCTCGGGCGTTGTGGTGCAGGGCGAACGCGCTCGGCCCAAAGGTGCACAGGATGTAGAGGGCGACGCCCGCCATGAGGATCGGAAGTCCGGTCCAGGCCGGCCGGAACGGCTCGGAGAGCAGTTCTCGCCGTCGCATCCAAACGAAGGATGCCGCGATCCCCGGGATCACGAGGGTATGACCCCAATCGGCCGGGTTTCGGATCGCATAGCGAACCTGAGCACTCAGGAAGTTCCAGAAGGTCGCCGTCAGCACCGCCATCAGCACGACGGTCGCGACGGCCAGCAGGCGTGGCGATGGCGCAAGGATGCCGCGACCCTCGGAAGGGTCGATGGCGATCGCGCTCTGCGACACCGAGACGCTCATGCCCCCTCCATCGGCGATCCGAGAGGGCCGGATCGGGCGTTCACGCAGACTGCCGCGCTTTCCCAACTCGTCCGATCGGACCTGAAACGCACACGAAGCCACCGGCTACGCCGGGGGCTTCGCGGTGGTTCGAATCGAAATCGCCGAGGCATGGAAAACTCGCCGCGAGCGACGGCCAGCGCCCGTCAGTTGCTGAACCGGAAGGACTCCGGCGGCGGCCCGAAGACGTCGTTGCCGAAGTTCCGGTCGAGCAGGAAGCCGAAGCCGTAGTTGGCCCGGAACCCGTTTCGGATGACCGCGAGCGGGGTCGCGAGGAAGTCGGTGCCGATAATCACGTGGTCGCCTTCCCGCATCACGATGTCGGGCTCAGCCCGGTTGCGGATGGCGGTGATGTTCACCCGAATCGTGGCTTCGCGATCGGGACCGACCTTGCGAATCAGATCGACACGACCGGGGATCGCGATGGCGCTGAACTCGCCGGCAGCGGTCACCAGACGGCTCAGGGTGATGTTGCCGACGGTCGGCAGGTCGTAGGGGCCGGGGCGGGCGATGTTGCCACCGATGTAGACGAGTCCCGACTCGGGCGGATCGACGTAGATGTAGTCGCCGGGCCGAATCACGAGGTTCTGGGTTGGATCGCCTCGCTTGAGTCGCTGATAGTCGACCTCGATGATCCGCACCGCATACAGCGGCGCCTCGCCATCCCCGCTCGTCGGAGAGGGAGCAGCGGCGTCGCGGCTGCCGAGCCTGACCCACTCCTGGCGCTCGTTGTCGAACACCCACTGTGGCTCGCCGGCCCCCGCGCTGTCGATCGGCTGCGCGGTTCTCGCCTCCGCCGATTCGACCGCCTCGATGTCGACGAGCGGCACCTCGCCGTCCTGTCTGGCCCGGAAGGCGGAGCCCACCATGCCCGGCGCAGCGCCAGGCTGGTCGAGCAGGTCGATCAGCGACTCGATGTCGCCCGCCGGAGTGCCGTCGCTCGCGGGTTCGACGGAGTTGATCGGCTCGTCGCTGCCCCGTCCCGCGGACTCGCGGCGATACGAAGGCTCGAGCGAATCGTCGAGGGAGGCGTTGCGGATCACGTAGACCCGCTGCGTGGTGTCGATGGTCCCGCTCGCGAGGGCGATCGCATCGAGCAGCCGGAAGTCAGGCTGGTCGAGACTGTAGATGCCGGCGTTGCCGATCGCTCCATAGAGGATGTAGCGGTAGCTCCGGCCCTCCTCGAGCGAGACCGTCACCAACGGATCGCTGATGAAGCCCTTGAGCCGCTCCTCGATCTCTTCCTGGAGTTCCTGAATGGTGAGGCCGCCCGCGCGGACGTCGTACAGGGTCGGCAGACGCACCGTGCCGTTCTGCTCGACCCGGCGAACGTTCACGCTCGTCTGGCCCGCAGCCACGAGTTCGTAGATCTCGATCCGAACGATGTCGCCTGGTTCGAGCCGGTACTCGACATCGTTCGGTACGAGGTCCTCGGTGGCGGGCGCCACGACCGGACCGCCCCAGCGGTCGACCTTCTTCTCGATCACGTCCAGCCGGGAAAGCACCGGCATCGTGGTCGGCGTCGTCTCGAAGTAGCCCGTCTGGCTCGGATCCATGTAGTTGTCGACCTCGCACCCGCCCATCGCCATCGCGAGGGCGAGGGTCGGCAGCGCGACTGCGCGAACGAGACGACGCACCGTGAGGTCGAAGATGCTCACATCGGGCTCCTGCATGGCGCGAAGGCGCGTCGCGACGAAGGCGTCGCACGCGGGCCTCGCACCGGGAGGCACCATCGGCGCGGAAGGGTGGATAAGTTGAGCGAGGGAGGAAGCCTTTCCGCGAGATCGATTACCGGTCCTGCCATTCACCGTCGATTCGCGCGATGCTCCTGGGGTCGCCACGCCGGCGCGACCTTGCCCTCGTTGCCATCACGATCCACTGGGCCTCAGCGATCCCCGGCCATCGCCCACTCGAGGACCGCCATCCGAATCGCGACGCCATCGGCGACCTGACGAAGGATCACGCTTCTCCGCGGATCGTCGGCGACCTCCGGCGCGATCTCGAAGCCGCGGTTGACGGGCCCCGGGTGAAGAATCGGCGCCCCCTCCCGCAACGTCGCGGCACGGACGCGATCGAGCCGGTAGCCGCGGGGGTAGTCCGAGGCGATGGCGCTGCCGGCATCCCTCTCCCGCTGCACCCGCAGCATCACCACCGCGTCGAGCGACGGCAGCACGGCGTCGAAGTCGTCGGATCGCTCGAGCTCACCGGTCCCCGGTCGTCCGCCGAGCATGGCCACCTCCGGCGGCACGAGGGTCGGCGGTCCGATCAGGACCGGCACCGCCCCGAGGGCCAGCATTCCGTGGATGCCGGACCGGGCCACCCGGCTGTTGGCGAGGTCGCCCACGATTCCGATGCGTCGGCCATGCAGATCGCCGAGCGATCGTCGCAGCGAGAGCAGGTCCAGGAGGCCCTGAGTCGGATGCTCGTGGCGGCCGTCGCCGCCGTTGAGCACGGGAACCGCAGACGCGGAGGCCGCCAGCTTGGCGCCACCCGAGGCGGCGCAGCGCAGCACGATCGCCTCGACGCCGAGCGCCGCGACGTTCCGAACCGTGTCGAGAATCGTCTCGCCCTTGGAGACGCTCGACGCCGAGGCGGCGGCCGAGACCACCGAGCCGCCGAGTCGGTGCGCCGCGGTCTCGAAGCTGAGCCGCGTCCGGGTCGAGGGCTCCATGAAGAGCTTGGCGACGACCTTGCCCTCGAGGCTTCGCGAGACCGCGCCGCCAAGGAACGCCTCCGCCCGGTCGAGCCAACCGACGATCCGCGTCGCTCCGACACCCTCGAGGCCGAGCAGATGACGCGGCGATCCGCTCATCGACCGACTCCGGACGAACCGCCGATCCGAGAGGCGATCGAGGCCGAGGCGGCTTCGAGGGCTCGCGCTGGATCCCCGGCCCGGCCGCGCTTCAATCGAAAGTCGAGATCGACCGCTTCGTCGAGAATCGCGGCGGTCGCCGCCGGCGAGAGCCGCCTTGAAGCCGCCAGAATCGGTCCCTTCGAGTCACCCCAGAGCCGCAGTTGGCTCGAGATTTCGCCATCGCCGCGACCGGCGGCGCGGAGCGAGGCCGCGCCATGCAGCTTTCGGGCCAGCTCCGAAACGGCCCAGGTGAGCTGCTGCGGCGCCGCGCGCGAGATCGAGACCAGTTCGCGAACCTTGCGCACCGCAAGACCGGGGTCTCCCGACAGCACGACCTCCTGGATCAGCCAGGCTTCTTCCTCGCGCGAGGCCCCCACCATGGCCGCGACCAGCCCGCGGTCGATCCTTGGACGCTGGCCCGCCTCGGCCGCCGCCGGGCTCACCGCCAACTTGCCGATCTCGCCGTCGAGCCGGCCGAGATCGCTTCCGATCCGCTCGACGAGCAGCGACGCCGCCTCTCGGTCGAGGTCGGCCTCGTGCCGCTTCGAGGCACGGGCGATGCACCAGGCGATCGCCTTCTCCTCGGAGACCGGCTCGCACTTCATGATCGTGCCCACCTTCGCCACCAACTTGTCGAAGTTGCCGGGGCGCCAGGTCCCCGCCCGAAGGAGCAGGGTCGCCTGCTCCTCGGGGCTCGCCGCGTACTGCTCGAGGCTGCGACGCTTGCTCTCGACCGCGAGGAACCGTTCGGCGTCGTCGACGATCACGAGCTTGTGGGGCTCGAGCAGGCCGAAGCTGCGGAGTTCGTCGAGCACGTCCGCGACCGGGGCGTTCGATCCGTCGAAGCGGACGACCCCGACGTCGCCGTGGGCCTCGCGGAGACGCTCGGTGAGCATCCGGGACCACTCCCACAGCAGGAACAGTTCCCGCCCGTGAAGGACCACGATCCGCATCGAGGCGTCGAGTTCGGACCTGCCGCCTGCCGTGCGTGTTGCCGCCCTCGCCATCGCGGCGGATCATATCGGTCCATGCAGACGGACCTCGGCGGAACTCGACGATGCTGACGCTCGTGGTGGCGGAGGGGCCCGATCGCGGGGTCACGTTCGCGCTCCCCCCGGGGGAGCCGCAACTGATCGGTCGATCGAGCGAGGCCTTGCCGCTCACCGACCGCCGCATCAGCCGCCGGCACGCCGAACTCACCCCCGGCGGGGGCTCGGATGGCAGCGGCTGGCTGCTCCGAGACCTCGACTCGCTGAATGGCACCCGGCTGAACGGTCGTCGACTCGAAGGGCCGGCGCAGATCGCGGTCTCGGATCGGATCGGGTGTGGCGACACCATCCTCGTCGTCGCGGAGGGCGACGCGCCCACGTCGCCCGGGATCGCCGTGCCGATCGAGTCCGCGGACCAGACTCGACTGATTGCAGCCGGCCGCGCCGTCGCGAGCCTGAGCCACGCGATCAAGAACATCCTGCAGGCGCTTCGCGGCGGAGCCGACGCGGTCGAACTCGCCATCGCGCGAGGCGATCTCGATCAGGCCCGGCAAGGCTGGCCGATCCTCTCGAGAAACCTCGATCGGATCCACGCGCTCGCGCTCAATCTGCTCGCCTTCGCCCACGATCGTCCGCTCGATCGCGAGCCGACTCTGCTGACGCCCCTCCTCAGGGAGGTCGCGGAACTGCTGCGTCCCACCGCGGCTCGAAGAAGGACTGCGATCGAGGTCGACGTGGAGCCGGATCTTCCGGAGCCGAGCCTCGACCTCGGAGCCATCCACCAGGCCCTCGTCAACCTCGTCGCCAACGCGATCGAGGCGGTGCCGGAGCGAACCGGCCTGGTGCGACTGCGGGCGTCGCGGGCCAGGAACGATCGTTTCGTCGTGATCGCCGTGGAAGACAACGGGCCGGGGCTTCCCGAGGCGGTTCGCTCGAGAGGATTCGAACCCTTCGTCTCGACGAAGGGCCAGCGAGGCACGGGCCTCGGTCTCGCCGTCTCGCGGAGACTTGCCGAACGACACGGCGGCGAACTCCGCCTCGATCCGGACTTCGACTCGGGCACGCGACTTGAGCTGATCTTGCCGATCGAGCCCGACGACGAGTCGGATCGGACAAGGGGTCCCGCCCCGATCGGAGAGGACGATCTCGGATTGGAGTTCTGACCGCGGAGGACCGATCTACCCGCAGTTAGGATTCCGCCCCCTCGCTCCGGACGCGTGCGAACGCGGTTCGGCGCGATTCGGCCCTCTCCCGGATGACTCCCTTGCAGACGATCCCCAACGCCCTCGATCCCTTCGCCCTGCTCGCCTCGCGGCAGGGCGTCGATCCGCACGCCTCGGTCGCCTACCAGCGGACCCGCGAGATGACGATCGACGAGCTGCTGCTCGAGAACCGCGTGGTCTTCCTGATCGGCGAGATCAA
>JBMSXH010000099.1:0-7552 GCA_049425445.1 Phycisphaerales bacterium
AACTTGCTCCGCCTCCAGGGGCGGCTGGCGATTCCCCCGACGCGGGCTTCGGCGAACCCGTGGGCTCGGTGGGGGCCACCGGCGGCCGGCCTTCCGGATTCCCGTCGCCCTCGATCAGGGTGTCGCCCTTCTGCGCCTCGCTGAAGCCGACCTCCTGCTCGCGGGTCGCGGTCGGAGCGCCGATCGAGTCGATGCGGCGGCCCTCCTCGTCGGTCTCGCCCTGCAGCCCTTCGAGCTCGCCGCGGCGAATCTGCTCGATCAGTTCCTGATCGAGGCTCAACTTCTCGAGCATCTCGCGGCTGAGTTCCTCCGCTCGGCGATCGCGATCGATCGTGCCGGAGTTGGAGATGACGTGCGGCGTCAGCACGATCAGGAGCTCGGTCTTCTCGATCGTCTCGCTCTTGTTGCGGAAGATCGCGCCGATCAGCGGGATGTCGCCGAGCAGCGGGATCTTCTTCTCGATCTCCTCGTAGCGATCGCTGATCAGCCCGCCGATCACGACGGTCTGCCCGTCCTTCACGGTGACGGTGGTGTTCGCGCGACGGCGATCGATCACCGGCGACTCGAAGTCCTCGGAGATCTGCACCGAGGTTCGGCTCAGCCGCGAGATCTCCGGCTCGATCTCCATGCGCACGTAGCCATCGGGATTGATGGTCGGAACCACCCTCAGGATCACGCCGATCTCGGCCGGGGTGACCGCGGACTGCTGGCCCGCGGCACTGAACGCGACCGAGTCGGGCAGCCGTACCGTCTGACCGACCTGGATGAAGCCCTCGGAGTTGTTCGCGACCATCACCGATGGATTGCTCAGCACCTGCACGCGGTTCTGGCTCTGCAGAGCGTTGATCAGAAGATCGAAGTCCGCCGAGCCGATCGCGATGTTCGGCACGCCGAGTCCCGACGCGAAGAGCGCCGGCGCGAGCCCCATGAGGCCGGGCACGACCGGGGCGTTGTTGGCGAATGGAGCCCGCGGCAGATCGAACCCGCCCGCGACATTCGTGTTGCCGACGTCGAACCGAGTGAACTCGAGCCCGATCCGCTCGTCGTCCCCGAGGGAGACCTCCGCGAGCAGGACCTGAATCAGCACCTGCGGCGGATCGATGTCGAGCTCCTCGATGATCGATCGCACGCGATCGACGTACCGCGGGCTCGCCGTCACCACCACCGAGTTGCTCTTCACGTCGCCGACGATGGTCACCTCGCGCTCGAGCAGCCTGGCCGCGGACGGAAGCTGGTCGCTTCCAAGCGTCGACACGACCTTCCGCTGGTCCTCGTCGACGAACTGTCCGACGATCGACGCCACCTCCTCGGCGGTCGCGTTCTTGAGGCGATACACGAAGGTCTCGCGCTCGTTCGCCTCCGCGGCGTCGAGCTCGTCGACCACCTTCTGCACGAGTTCGAGGTATCCCTGCGTGCCCGACACGAGCAGGCTGTTGGTGCGGCTGTCGACGGTGATCGAGAGCGACTGCCGCTCGTCGGGCACCATGGTGAGTTCGGTCGAGGAGAGGCCGGGCGTGCCGGGCAGCTCGAGCTGGCCCTCCTCCGGAAGCTCGCGCGGGCGAAGCACGTAGACGCCGCCCTGCTGGCGAAGGTTGAAGAGGTCCTGCAGGATCCGCGCCATCGCGTCGGCGTCGGCGTTCGCAAGCCGGAACACCCGAATGTTCTGCCCGCCGAGGCTCGACTCGTCGAGGTCCTTGATCATCCTCTCGAGCAGCGGCATCGACTCGCGCGGCGCCCGCACGATGACGGTGTTGGTGCGCACGTCGGGGGTCAGGCTGATCGACTGTCGCGTGCTCTGGCTGATCTCGACCTCGAACTCCTCCTGGCCGGCTCCGCCCTCGATCTCGCGCAGATACCGCACCACCGTCGAGACCGCCTGCCCCCGCCGCTGTCCGATGCCGCCGCCGGAGAGCACCGTCTCGACGAGCCCGACCATCTCGAGGGAGTTGGCGGAGGCGAGCGGGATGTACTTGATCTCGACGACCGTGCCCGGCGAGGCGCCGTCGAGTCGTGCGACGAGCGCCCGCACCGCCGCCACATCCGTGGGCGGGGCCGCCACCACGATCGCGTTCAACCGCTCGTCGGCGGAGACCCGGACGGTGTTGGGCCCGCGGCTTCTATTCGCCTCGTCGACGTACATCGAGCGGATCGTCGGCAGCATCTCGGTGGCGCGGCCGCGGGTCAGCATGATCACGTCGACCGGCAGGTTCGCGTCGGCATCGCTCTGGCCGATCAGCCGAACCAGTTCGCGCACCGTCTCGACATTCGACTCGTTCGCGGCGACCAGCAAGCTGTTGCTCGCGGGGTCCGCGACGATCGACACGCGGTCGGAGGGGCTCTCGGCCGCCCCGAGGCTTCGGGCGCGGTCGTTCATCAGCTGCTGGATGCGCGGGGCGATCGTCTCCGCCTGGCCGTTGTCGACCTGCACGACCGCAAGCCCCAGCGCCGGGTTCATCGGCATCGCCTCGAGCTGATCGACGAGCCCGCGGATCGCCTGGACGTCCTCGGGACTCGCCGCGACGAGCAGGCTTCCGGTGCGCGGATCGGTCAGCACCAGCGGCCGCGAGCGCTTGGCGATCTCCGCGGGCAGATCCGCGTAGCGGCGCTCCATCACCCGCTCGATCGCGTCGGTGAGCCGGGCCATGTCCCCACCGCGCACGGGCACGACCTCGACGAGCGAGGAGTCCGGCGGCGGCGCCGCGTCGAGGTCCTTCGCGAGGCGGGTGATCACTTCGTAGGCGTCGTTGCCCGCCGCGACGATGAGGGCGTTCGAGCGCTGATCGGCGAGCACGAGGGCCTTCTCGAGATCCGCGGTCTCCGGCTGCACCCGTCGCAGCCGCTCGAGTCGAGCATCCATCATCTGCTGGACGATCGGCGCGACGCGGGCCGCGGCGGCGTTCTCGAGGGCGAGGGTGCGGATCTCCCGCAGATCCGGGGCGACCTTCGCATCGAGCGTCTCGAGCAGGTCCTCGACGAGGAGGAAGCTCCGCGGGCTGGTCGAGACCACGATCGAGTTCGTGCGCTCGTCGGCGATCACCCGCACGCGATCCTCGTCGCGAAGAAGCTTCGCCTGGAACTGCTGGTCGAAGAGCTGGGTGAGCAGAGCCGCCACCCGGCCGGCGGAGGCGACCTCGACCGCGTAGGTTCTCACTGTCGCGCCTGGCGCGGCGGCCTCGACGTCGAGCATCTCGACGAGCGCCTCGACGATCTCGAGATTGCCGGGGCTTCCGACCGCGACGAGCGCGTTGGTCTGCCGATCGGGACGAACGAGCAGCTCGGACATCGGCCGGAAGATGTCGCCCTCGATCGCCTGGCGACCTCCGGAATCGGGAAGCGTCACGCGAAGGCGAGCCACCTGCTTGCGAAGCGCAATCGACTCGGGGAGGTCCTCGCGACCGCTCACGAGCACCGCCTCGAGCGTTTCGGCGAGATCCTCCGCGTCGGCGTACTCGAGCGCGATCACCCGAGGCTCGACCCATCCCATCGGCACCCCGCCGTCCATCCGCTCCTTGAGCACCTCGACGAAGGCGACCGCATCCTCCTTGCCGGCGACGACCACGGTGTTGGTCCGTTCGTCGACGCTGATCGCCACCGGCTCGAGCAGCGCCTGCCCCGCCGCACCCGCAGGCATCGCCTGCCGCGAGGTGCCCGCCACCTGACCAAGCCTCTGCCCCTGGGCGAAGAGGTCCTTCACGATCCGCGCAAACTCCGCGGCGGTGATGTTCTCGAGCGGGAAGATCTGCACCGCGACGGCGGTGGTGACCGGGAGCCGATCGAGCATTCGCGCAAGCGTCTCGACGACCCGGACGTTCTCGGGGCTCGAGTCGACGAGGATCGCGTTCATCCCGGCATCGGCGAGGATCCGGACCGGCGTCTCGAGGTCGAGCGCAAGATCCGGCTCGTCGAGCCCGTCGCGGCGCAGATTCAGGCGCCGGATCTGCTCTCGCGCCGCCTTCGCGAGGCTGCCGCCGGTGGCGCTCTGCGCCGGATCGAGCAGCTGGTTCAGGATCTGCGCGACCGCGCCGGCGTCGGCGACCTCGAGCTGCACGACCCGCAGCATGCTCTCGGGAAGCGCCGGCGCCGCATCGACCGCCTTGAAGAATCCGGTCACCGCCGTGCGATCCGCCGGGCTCGCGACGACGAGCAGCGACTTGCGGCCCGGGAGCGTCGAGATCCGGATCGGCTCGCCGACGATGCGGCTCACCGAGTTGGCCGGCTGGGGCTTGTCGAGCCCGATCGCCTCCGCGGCCGCCTTCGCGTCCTCGGGATCGAGGTTCTCGAGATCGATGAAGAAGATCGCCTGACCGGCGGCCGGCGAAAGGGCATCCATCGCCTCGGCGGTCGACTTGATCTCCGCGAAGAGCGGTCCGGTCGAGGAGACGACCAGCGCGTTGGCCGTCGAGTCGACCGAGATCGACAGCGGGAGATTCGCCTGGCGGGCCCGAAGGGCGTAGGCCTCGCGAAGCGCGTCGGCGACGCGGGCTGCGGGCGCGTTGGCGAGCTGCAGGAGGTTGACCGAGAGGCCCTGCGCCGCCGACTGGGCCTGCAGGCTCTCGGCGAGCACCACGATCTGGGCGTAGTCCTCGTCGCCCGCCCGCACGATCAGGGCGCTCGCTGCGCGATCGCCCACCACCCGCACGATCCGGTCGCGACCGGTGCTCTTGAGGCCGAAGACCTCGTTGATCGCATCGGCGAGCTGCTCGGCGTCGCCGCGGGTCACCGCGATCACTCTGGGTGCGGGAAGCCGCGCGAAGTCGGCGGTGTCGAGCTCCTCGATGATCCGCTCGATGCGGTTCAAGTTGGTTCGGCTCGCCGAGACGACGATCGAGTTGGTGTTCTCCTCCGCCGCGGCGCTCACCCACTCCTCCGCCGGCACGAGCGTCGTCTGCGGCGGCTGGTCGCGTCGATCGCCCTCGCGGGTCTGACCCCCTTCGCCGCGGCGACGCAACTCCTCCATCTGGCCGCGGAACGCGTCGTTGATCGCGCGAGCCACGCCGCGGGCATCGGCATGGTCGAGCGCGAAGACCCTGAGCTGCAGGCTGCCGTCGTAGTCCTCGCGATCGAGCTTCTCGAGCAGTCCCTGGATGCCCTCCCACTCGCTCTCCTCCGCGGAGATGACGAGCGAGTTGGTCGCGGGATCGGCGACGATGCTCACGTTCCGCTGACTCGGACGGTCCGCCTGATCGGCCCATGGGCCGTAGAAGTACGAAAGGGCCTCGCGGACCTTGTCTGCATCGGCGAACTCGAGCGCGATGAAGTCGGTGCGGCGGGGACGGCTCCGCGGGCGATCGAGCTGGGCGATCAGCTCCTCGATTCGCGGAAACTGGTCGGCACTCGCGCCGATCACGAGCTGGTTCTCCGCCGAGTCGTAGTCGATCGCCGGCGGGGACTGACCCGGGTCGGCGGTGCGGAGCATCTGCCGAAGCGTGTAGCTCGCATCGGCCGCCGTCGCATGCTCGAGCGCGATGATGCGGAACTCGAGCGGACTCGACGCCGGCGCCTCGTCGATCCGCGAGATCAGGGCCTCGACGACCGGCACGCTCTCCGGGGTCGCCGTCACGATCAGGCTGTTGCTGCGGCGATCCGCCACGATTCGTGCCCGCACCTCGACCGGCTCGACGGCCTCGTCGAGACGGATCGAGACGCCGTCGGCTCTGCCGCTCGCGTCGAGCTGCAGGCTCGCCGTGAGCAATCGCACCGCCTCCTCCGCCCGGGCGGTGGTGAGCTGATAGGTTCGAAGCACCGTCTCGTCGCTCGCGTCGGGCGCATCGAGGCTCGCGACGAGGGCCTTGACCTCCTCGGCGATCGCCGCGGGCGCGTTGACGATGACGCTGTTGGTGCGCGGATCGGCGCTCACCGCGACGCCGGCGCCGCCGGTGGTCCGCCGGGAGAACTGCTCGTTGACGAGCTTCGCGATCGACGCCGCGTCGCCACGCCTGACCCGGATGATCTCGACCTCGCGATCGCCGCTGCGGGGAAGGTCCATCTCCTCGACGAGCGACCTGATCGCCGCGATCGACTCCGCGGAGCCGCCCACCACCAGGGCGTTCGCCGATCGGCTCGCCGCGACGCTCGCCTCTGGGGTGCGCTGTCCGGCGGCGGTGGCCCGCTCGCGCAGGAAGCGATCGAGCGTGGTCGCCACCTCGTTCGCATCGGCGAATCGCACCGGCACCACCTCGACCAAGCCGGCCGCGAGCAGGCTGCCGCCCTCGGCGGTGTCGAGCGTGTCGAGCAGCTCGGCCAGTTCGGCCAGCTGCGGCTGGCTCGCGGTCGCGATGATCGCGTTGTTGCGCGGATCGACGGCAAGGCTGGGTTCGGCAAGCGTGGGATCGCGACGCCGCTGATCGCGCACCCGCGCTGCCAGCAGCTTCGAGAGCGCCGGCTCGATCTGCTCCGCCCGCGCGTGCCGCAGCGGGAACACCCGAAGACCAGAGCGGTCCGCAGGCGGCAGGCGATCGTTCGACTCGACGAATCGGTCGATGAACGCCATCGCATCGTCTGGCGCCAGCACGACCAGCGCGTTGCCCTGGGGCTCCGCGATCACCTGCACTCGCGATGGGTCGAAGGTCGCCTCGAGCGTCTCTTCGCCGACACCTTCCACCCGAACCGCGATCGCCCCGGTCTCGGAGGCGCTTCGCTGCGCCCGCAGGAGTTCACGGAGGCTCAACGCCGCTCGATCGGCGGTGGTGTTCTGCAGCGGATAGGTCCGCACCGCGACCCGCTCGGACACGGGCGTGCGGGCGAACGCCGCCACGAGTTCACCGACCACCTTGAAGTCCGCGGGGGTCGCCGCGACGACCAGCGATCGCCCGGCCCCGTCGGCGACGAGCGAGACCCGTCTGGCGAGGCCGCCCGCCTCGCCGCGGTTGGTCATGGTGCGCAGCGTCTGCTGCACGAGATTGCGAAGCCGCTCGGGATCGACCTCGGCACCGAGTCGAATCGAGTAGACGCGGCTCGACTCGGCGGGGATCTGCTCCTGGGCCTGCCGCGCGAGCTCCGCAAGCCGCTCGACCTCCTTCTCGCTGCCGACGATGACGAGGCTGTTCGTCGCCGGATCGACGGCAATCGTCGCGCGATCGGACCGTGCCTGCGAACCCGCGGATTCGACCACCGCTGCCTGCGGAACCAGTGCGAAGGCGACCGCCGACCGGATCGGCGCGACCAGGGAGGATGCGATCGAGATGCCCGTCAGCGAACTCAGCGGCAGCGCGGTCGCAAGAAGCGTGCGTGGAGTGCGTCGCCGTGGGGCGGAGGTGGCGGAGGGCTGCGGCGGGCGGGCGTGGCTCATGGATTCTTCGGATCGCGAGAAGTCGGTCAGGTTCGTTCGGGAGATCGCTCGTTCAGGGATTGCCGGCTGGCACCGCCGCCGGCATCGCGTCGGGGAAGCGGGCGAGCAGTTCCTCGAGGCTCACCACCTCGACCGCATCGCCCTCGCGGTCGAGCATGCGATCGAGAAGCCGCGCGACCTCGGCCGCGTCGGCGCGAGCTGGATCGATGGCCACGCTTCGCATTCGGCGGCTGCCGGCGGCGGCGCGGTCGAGTTCGGTCGCGA
>JBMSXH010000100.1:0-7503 GCA_049425445.1 Phycisphaerales bacterium
TTCCTTGGCGGCCGCCTCGGGGCCGTCGGAGCCGTGGATCAGGTTGAAGCTGTTCGAGACTCCGAAGTCTCCCCGGATCGTGCCGGCGGCGGCCTTCGAACCGAAGGTCGCTCCCATGAGGTTCCGGCACACGCCGATGGCGCCCACGCCGCGCACCGCCAGCACCACCACGGGGCTGCTCGTCATGAAGCGGACGAGGCCTGCGTAGAAGGGCTTCTCCCGGTGGTCGGAGTAGTGCTTGGCTGCGAGTTCCTCGGTGATCCGCATGAGCTTGAGGCCGACGATTTGAAGGCCCTTCTCCTCGAAGCGGGAGAGGATGCGTCCGACGAATCCTCGCTGCACGGCGTCGGGCTTCAGAATGATCAGAGTGGTTTCCATGGGGCGGGAAGGGTAGCAATCGGACGCCGATTCGGGGAGAACTCCACGGGGCGGTCGACCGGCGAAAGTTCGATCGCTGGTGCGAGCCGCTCCGATACCTCTACGCTGCGGATCCGCCCGCCCTCACGGAGGTTGGCGCGGCGGGTCGAGCCCCACCAGTCGCGGCCCTGCCGCTGGAGAAGGTCATGCCCGGCACGGAGTCGCCGACCCTGGATCCGCCCTCGCCCAAGCCTGCCGCCAGCCGTGCTCCCGTGAAGTCGAAGCGACGGACCGGAGGCGCCACCGCCGAGGAGATGTCCCAGCGACAGCGGGAGATCTCCGTCAGCGAGTTCTTCGCGAAGAACCGACACCTGCTGGGCTTCGACAACCCTCGCAAGGCGCTGCTCACCACCGTCAAGGAGGCCGTCGACAACGCCCTCGATGCGTGCGAGGAGGCGGGGATCCTGCCGTCGCTCCGCGTCGTGCTCGAGCCGATCTCCGAGTCGCGCTTCCGCGTCACCGTGCGCGACAACGGGCCCGGCATCGTTCGCAAGCAGATCGAGAACGTCTTCGGTCGGCTGCTCTACGGATCGAAGTTCCATCGCCTCAAGATGAGCCGAGGCCAGCAGGGGATCGGCATCTCCGCGGCGGGCATGTACGGGCTCATGACCACCGGGCGACCGGTGGTGATCCTCAGCCGAACGCGGCCGAAGGATCCCCTGCACGAGGTCGTGCTCAAGATGGACACGTCTCGGAATCGCGCCGACATCGTGAGCGACACCGAGCGTCCCGACGACGAGGGCGTGTTCGCGGAGGGCCACGGCACCCAGGTCGCGATCGAACTCGAGGGCAAGCATCTCAAGGGACGCCAGTCGGTCGACGAGTACCTCGAGCAGACCGCGATCGCCAATCCGCACGCCCGCATCGAGTTCGTGCAGCCGAGCGGCGAGACGATCGTCTTCGAACGGGCGGTGGAGGAGCTGCCACCCGAGACCGAGGAGATCCAGCCGCACCCGAAGGGCATCGAACTCGGCACCCTCATCCAGATGCTCGAGCGCACCGAGAGCACGCAACTCGGAGCGTTCTTCAAGGGCGAGTTCTGCCGCGTCGGTCCGAGCGTCGCCAAGGAGATCTGCGCGAAGGCCGGCCTCTCCGACCGAACCTGGGTGAAGCAGGTCGGACATGCCGAGGCCGAGCGTCTCTACAACGCGATCCAGGAGGTGAGGGTCCCCGCGCCGCCCACGTCGTGCGTGCAGGCGATCGGCACCAAGACCCTGCTCTCGGGACTTCTCAAGGAGGTCAAGGGCGAGTTCTATGCGGCGAGCACGAGGCCGCCGACGGTCTACCGCGGGCGCCCGTTCATCATCGAGGCGGCGATCGCCTTCGGCGGCGACCTGCCCGGCGACGAGCCGTCGCGGGTGATCCGCTTCGCGAACCGCGTGCCGCTCCAGTACCAGCAGTCCGCGTGCTCGAGCTTCAAGGCGGTCCTCGAGACGAACTGGCGCAACTACGGTCTGACGCAGCCGCGCGGCAGCGTCCCGGTGGCGCCGCTCGTCGTGATGATCCACATGGCGAGCGTATGGGTCCCCTTCACGAGCGAGAGCAAGGAGGCGATCGCCGACTACGACGAGATCCGCAAGGAGATGCGGCTCGCCCTTCAGGAGTGCGGGCGGAAGCTGCAGACCTATCTCAACCGCCGGCGTCGGATGGCCCGTCAGGGCGAACGCCGCAGCGCCTTCCTCCGCTACATCGGCGAGATCTCCAAGAGCTGCGGGGAGCTGACCGGTCGAGATCCCCAGGCGGTGTACGACGCGCTCATGGCCCAGGCCGAGTCCAAGACCGCGGAGTTCGATCTCGTCCTCGACGACGAGGGACGCGTGGTGGACGACGGCGGATCGCTCGCGAAGGACGACGGCGTCGTGATCGTCGAGTCCAGGCAGGCGCCGATCGTGGGCGGCGACAGGGATGACGAGGCCGACGGAGACGGGACGCTCTTCGGCGATGCGCCGGCCGCCGCGACGAGTCGCGCGGCGGGGCGGAGCGCGAAGAAGTCCAGACGGCGTGCGAACTGACGGAGGAGAGGCATGGCGACGAAGAAGCAGGCTGCGAAGGACGGCGGCGCGACCGTCAAGGGCCCCGCGGCGAAGGCGAGCGATGCGAAGACGCTGGGCAGGCTCGTGGGCCTCGGTGATTCGGTCTCCAAGGAAGCGGTGGGCGGCCGAGATCCCTTCGTCGACATTCCGACGCGGGCGCTCTCCAACACCACCTGGAACCGGCAGCGGCGCATCCTGCAGATGGGCGATGCGAGCCAGCGGCGCAACCTGTTCAACCTCGGACAGGCCCGCAAGTTCATGCAGACCCTGCTCATCGCCAGCGGATGCAAGGAGCTGATCGAGCAGGGCAAGACGCTCTCGCTGCGGTCGATGTACTACAAGAGCCTGCACACCATCGCCGGCACCAAGGAGAAGACCTTCGCCGGGCAGGAGGAGTCGGACCCGATCATCGAGGACCTCGAGGTCGCGATGGGATCGCTGCGGGAGGAGCTCCACGTCTTCGCGAGCGAGCGAGGCAAGGTCGTCGGCAACCTCACCATCATCGACAACGGGGACGAGATCGACCTTCGACGCATGGGGACGGGCGGCTACGCCATTCCCTCGATCGTCGAGCCGAGCGTCATCCGTTTCGGCAAGTGCGACGCGAAGTTCATCCTGCACGTCGAGAAGGGCACGGTCTGGGCCCGCTTCAACGAGGACCGCTTCTGGCAGAAGCACAACTGCATCCTGACCGAAGGCGGCGGGCAGCCGCCGCGCGGCGTGCGGCGACTCCTTCGTCGCATGCACGACGAACTCGGACTGCCGGTCTACTGCCTGCTCGACTGCGATCCGTGGGGACACTACATCTTCTCGGTCATCAAGCAGGGCTCGATGAACCTCGCCTTCGAGAGCGAGCGGATGGCGATCCCGGACGCGAAGTTCATCGGCATCCGCGCCGGCGACTACCAGCGCTACGGGCTCTCCGACGACGTGCAGATCGCGCTGTCGGATCGCGACATCGCCCGGGCCAAGCAGATCGCCGAGTATCCGTGGTTCGAGGGGAAGGCCTGGCAGAAGGAGATCCAGGCGCTCCTCCGCAACGGCTTCAAGATGGAGGTGGAGTCGCTGATCACGAAGGGCATCTCCTTCGTGACGGAGTCCTACGTGCCACAGAAGCTCGCCGAGAAGGACTGGATCGAGTGATGCCGCGCCGCGGGCCGACATCGCTTCGAGCGACGTCTCGTGGAGCGCCGACGATCCGCGTTCGGTCGACCTGATCGGCGCTACCGCGCCGACGTCGCTGCCGGCGCCGAACCGGCAGGAGGCTCCGGACGGACCCGGGGAAGCCGGATCAGGAAGTCGCTGCCGCGTCCCGCCTCGGAGTGCACGGTCAGTTCGCCGCCGTGCTCCTCGACGATCCGACGCGCCGTCGGCAGGCCGAGGCCGCTGCCACCCGGCTTGCCGCTCACGTAGGGCCGGAAGATCTCCTCGATTCGATCGGACGGGATGCCCGGACCGGTGTCGATGACGTGGACTCGAACCTCCTCGTCGCCAGCCTCCACGCGGACCATCAGTTCGCCCCTCGGCGACGTGCCTCCGGCCGCTCGCTGGTCCATCGCCTGCAAGGCGTTGAGCATCAGATTGAGGATCGCCTGCTTCAGGTGCGACTCGTCGATCTCCGCCTCGACGGGGTTCGACGGGATCTCCGCGCGCAGAAGCACCGCGGCCTGGTCGCACTGGGGATGGAAGAAGTCGACGAGGTCCGAGACGAGCGCCGCGATGTCGCGGCGTTGCGGATCGAGGCGCATGCGGCCCGCGTAGCGGAGAAAGTCCTCGAGGATGCCGCGAAGTCGGACGGTCTCGCGCACGAGCGCGCCGACGCGTCGATGAAGCCTGCCGCGGGAGTCCTCGTCCGGCACCGCCTCGTCGAGTTCCTCGTCGAGAAGCTGCGCGTTCAGGACGAGTGTCGAGAGGGGGTTCTTGATCTCATGCGCGAGACCGCCCGTCATCGAGCTGACCTGCGCCAGTCGCTCTCCCGCTCGCTTCGCGCGTTGCTCGGCCAGATGTCTGCCGGCGCGAGCTTTCCAAAGCGCGCGCGCCAGAGCGGCGATCGCAATCAGCAGGGCGACGATCGCAGCGAACCAAAGGCCGTCGCCACCGACGGTCGGCGCGAGCGACGCGTTCGATGCGGCCGGCAGGACCGCCGCGGCGAAGCGCGAGGAGACATCCCCGGCCGCACGAGACGGCCTGTGCACGTTCGCATCGAGTCCACCCGCGGTCCATCGACTCGATGACGGACCAACCGGGCGGACTCGCGATGCGAGGATGTTCGAGATCGGGTTCAGGCGACCGGCTGCGGAGCGCGGGCTGCCCGCACCTTGCTTGCCGCCCATCCCTTGGGGCCCTTCTGTGCGGAGTAGGTCACCGCCTCGCCGTCGCGGAGCGTGCGGAAGCCCGACTCCTGCTCGATCGTCGAGAAGTGCACGAAGATGTCCTGCCCTTCCGGGCCGACGAGGAAGCCGAACCCCTTGCGGGCGTCGAACCACTTCACCGAGCCTGCCTGATCCACGAGTGCTTCGGCCTGATCCATTCGTCCACCTCCAAGTTGTGGAAAGCGTCTTGGGAAGAACCACGCTGCCGCGACTCGAACCCGAACTGGAGACCGGAGGGCCGAGGCGGCGATGCGAATCCCCGAACCGAACGGGGACGCACGATTGTGGGAGCCTCGCGGCTCCTCCGCAAGCCTTCGCCTGCGGGGAGCCGCGAAGTTCCCTTCGATCCGTTCAATCCTGCGGAGCCGCGGCCTTCGCCTCGACCAGCAGGGCCTTGCGGGACAGCTTGATCCGGCCGTTCTCGTCGACGTTGATCACCTTCACCTTGATGGTGTCGCCGACCTTGACCTGATCCGCCACGTTCTTGACGAAGCCGTCCGCGAGCTCGGAGATGTGGCACATGCCGTCGGTGCCCGGCACGAGCTCGACGAAGGCGCCGAACTCCTTGACCGCGACGACCCGGCCCTCGAACACCGATCCCACGCGGATCTCCGCGCCGAGCGCCTCGACCTCGGCCTTCGCCTGACGACCGCCCTCGGCGTTCGTGGAGGCGATGTGGACCGTGCCGTCCTCCTCGACGTCGATGGTGACGCCGTGGCGCTCCTGGATGCTGCGGATCATCTTGCCGCCGGGGCCGATCAGCTTGCCGATCTTGTCGGGGTCGATCTTCACCACGATGATCCGCGGGGCGTACGTGGAGATGTCCGGACGCGGCTCCGAGAGCGCGGCCTTCATGGTCTCGATGATCTCGAGACGTCCGATCCGGGCCTGCTCGAAGATGGTCTCGATCTCGTCGATCGAGAGGCCTCGCGCCTTGAGGTCGAGCTGGATGCCCGTGATGCCCTCGCGGGTGCCGGCGACCTTGAAGTCCATCTCGCCGAAGAAGTCCTCCTCGCCGATGATGTCGGTGACGTGGGTCACCTTGCCGGCCTCGCTGGTGAAGCGACCGACCGAGATGCCAGCGCACACGCCCTTGATCGGGACGCCCGCGTCCATCAGGGCCATGCATCCGCCGCAGACCGACGCCATGCTCGACGAGCCGTTGCTCTCGGTGATGTCGCTGACGATGCGGACGGTGTAGGGGAACTCCTCGCCGGACGGGAGGATTCCGAGCAGCGAGCGCTCCGCCAACGCGCCGTGGCCGACCTCGCGACGACCCGGGCCCATGATGCGACCGGCCTCGCCGGTGCAGAAGGGCGGGAAGTTGTAGTGGAGGTAGAACTTCTTCGCGTACTCGGGCATCAGTCCGTCGACGATCTGCTCGTCGCGACCGGTGCCGAGCGTGCAGCTGACGAGCGACTGCGTCTCGCCGCGCTGGAAGAACGCCGAACCGTGCGTGCGGGGGAAGATGCCGACGTCGATCTCGATCGGGCGGATCTGCTTGAGGCCACGGCCGTCGGGGCGAATGCCCTTCTCGGCGACGAGCATGTGGGTGATCTTCTTCTCGAGACGGCGGAAGGCCTCCTTCGCCTGGTTGCGACGGCTGTCCGCGGCCTGATAGGCGCCGTAGGAGCCGTCGGTCGGAAGCGGGAAGCACTCGTGCAGCATCTCGTCGCGGATCGCCGCGACCGCGTTGTTGCGATCCTGCTTGCCGGGGATCTTGCGGGCCTCGACGAGCCGGTCGTAGGCCTTCGCCTTCACCGCCGCGGCGACGTCGTCGGCCGGAAGCACCGGGGTGCCGGGGTTGGCCGCGGGGGCGCCGGACTTCGCGCGAAGCTCCGACATGAGTTCGAGGATCGGCTTGACGCCATGGTCGTAGCCGAAGCGGATCGCCTCGAGCATGGTCGCCTCGTCGATCTCCGCCGCGCCGACCTCGATCATGTTGATGCCGTCGGCGTGGCCGGAGAGCACCAGATCGAGATCGGAGAAGTCGAGCTGCGCCTGGGTCGGGTTGATCACGAAGCGCGGGCCGTCCTCGGTGAAGACGCGGCCGACGCGGACGGTGGCGACCGGACCCTGGAACGGGGCGTCGGTCAGGCAGAGCGCCGCGCTCGCGCCGCAGCAGGCGACGACGTCGGCGTCGTTCTGCCCGTCGTGGCTCATGACCCACGCCTGGACCTGGATCTCGTCGACGAATCCGTCGGGGAAGAGCGGACGGATCGGTCGATCCATCATCCGCATGGTGAGGATCTCCTTCTCGCTCGGAGCGCCCTCGCGCTTGCGGAAGCCGCCGGGGAACTTGCCGCCGGCCGGCATCCGCTCGCGGTAGTCGCACTGCAGCGGGAAGAAGTCGATGCCCGGTCGGGGATTCGCGCGGACCGCGGTCGCGAGGACGGCGGTCTCGCCGTAGGTGACGACGACGGCGCCGCTCGCGAGCTTCGCGACGCGACCGGTCTCGAGACGAAGCAGGCGTCCGCCCACTTCACGTTCGACGGTGACGATGGCCATGGTTGGATGACTCCGGGACCGGCGTGACGCCGGCCTTGGTGGACGAGGCGCCGCCGAGGCGACGCGCTGGGGGAGCCGTCCGGTTGGCAGAAGGCACGAAACAGTCGCGGACCAGCCGCCTCGACTGTGCCGTGCCCACTGCCACCAGATCGGCGGAAGAAAGGCGGGGGGGG
>JBMSXH010000101.1:0-7497 GCA_049425445.1 Phycisphaerales bacterium
CCGACTCCTTGACCCGCGAGGTCATCGGTCGGGTGAGGTCATCGCCGTCGGGGCTTTCAAGGCGACGCGAGCGGTAGGTGCCGGAGAGGATTCGGAGCATGCGGTTGGACTTCGTCGGCGATCGGAAGAGCACCTTCCGGATCGAAGCGGGGATGCTACGGTGCTGCGATGCTTCTCGCCGCCGCCTGCCTTCTCTCGATCGGCTGCCTTGAACTCTCGCAGGATGCCGCCGTGGTCTCGGCCGCGGCGGACGTGAACGAGGCCGCACCGGCGGCGCCGGCCGAGGCGGCGCTCGAGGCGCGCATCGAGGCGGCTCGCACCGCAGGACTTCCCGAGGCGGAGGCGTCGATGGTCGGCGTCGGCGTGACGCGCCTGCTCGCCATGCAGGAAGGCGACGCGAAGGACCAGTGGCCCTACGAGGGGGTCTACCGGGTGCGGGGGCAGATTCCGGTGGGCTATCGCGTGGGCGGCACCTCCATCGCCGCGATGGCGCTGATGCAGGCTCCCGGCCTCGACGCGGATCCGGAACGTCGCGCGGCGATCCTGCGGGCGGCGCAGTTCGTCGCGACGTCGATCGAGCATCCGCTCATGAATCCCGACTACGCGGGCGGCTACGACGTGCGCGGCTGGGGCTACGCCTACGGCGTCCGGTTCCTGATCCGACTCCGGTCGAGCGGGCTTCTCGACGGCGACGATCGCCTCGTGTCGCAGGTCGACGCGGCGATCCGCTTCTATCTCGAAGGGCTGGCCGCCATCGAGATTCCGCAGGTCGGCGGATGGAACTACGCGCGGCGCGGACCGCTCGATCGCCCGGACTCCGCGGCGCCGTTCATGACCGCGCCGGTCCTTCGAAGTCTCGCCGAGGCGAAGGCCGCGGGATTCGAGGTGGACGCCGCGCTGATCGAGCGAGGCCTGGTGTCGCTGGAGAAGAATCGAGGCCCGGACGGCACCTACGAGTACGCGGGGCAGGGGCGTGGGCGAATCGATCCGGCGCAGCGGCCGGGCGCGATCGGGCGCATGGCCAGCGGCGATCTCGTCCTCGTCGAGGCGGGGCGTCTCGAACCGGAGTCGCTGCGACGGGCCCTCGAGAGCTTCTTCGCGTACTGGGATGAACTCGAGGTCCGGCGTCGCCAGAACGGCACCCACGTCGCGCCCTACGGCGTCGCGCCCTACTACTTCATGTACGCCCACGGGGCGGTCGGCGAAGCGATCGAACGTCTTCCCGTCGCGTGGCGCCCGCCGCTTCGCAAGGCGCTGCTCGAGCGGCTCGAGCAGGTGCGCGAGGAGCAGGGGGAGTGGAACGATCGGGTGTTCGAGCGAAGCGCCAACTACGGGACTGCGCTCGCCCTCGAGGCGCTGCTCGCGCCGCTCGGCGCTCCCGCCGCGACCTGGCCCGCGGCGAAGGCCGGGGTGGAGGAGGCTCCATGAGGATCTGCGTGATCATCCCCGCCGCGGGAGCGAGCCGACGCTTCGGCCTCGGCGACAAGCTCGGGCAGGATCTCGGCGGTCGAGCGCTGCTCCTTCGCACGGTCGAGCTCTTCACGAAGCGCGACGAGGTGAGTTCGATCGTGGTTGCGGCGCCGCCGGACGAGGACGACTTCGAGCAGTTCCGCGAGCGGTATGGCGCGCCGCTGAGCTTCCATGGCGTGCGGATCGTGCCCGGCGGCCGCATCGAGCGCTGGGAGACGGTGAAGCTCGCCCTCGAGGCGGTCCCCGAGGATGCGACCCACATCGCCGTGCACGACGCGGCGCGGCCCGCGGCGAGCGACGAACTGATCGATCGCGTCTTCGAGGCGGCGAAGGTGCACGCGGCGGTGATTCCGGGGCTTGCCGTCACCTCGACCGTGAAGCGGGTGAGCGAGGAGACCGTCGCTGCGGCGGAGGACGACGCGCTGGCGAGCGCGATCCTCGGCGACGCCGGCAGCGAGGCGGTCTCGGCGCGGATCGTCGAGAGCACCATGCCACGCGATCGCCTCGTGCTCGCGCAGACGCCGCAGGTCTTCGAGGCGTCGCTGCTGAAGCGGGGCTACTCGAGCATCGATCCCTCGGGCACCACCGACGACGCGAGCGTGATCGAGCGGCTCGGGGAGCGGGTGATGGTGGTCGACGGCGATCCCCGCAACATCAAGGTCACCACGCCGGACGACCTGGCGATGGTGCGATCGATCCTCGGCGCGAAGCCTCCTGCGGAGCGTCCGGTCCACAAGCGGTTTTGACGATCACTTCGCCCAGCGCCGACGACCGGCGCCTCGGCCCCCTCGGGAATCCCTGCATGCAAGCTTCCACGCGTTCCTTCGCCATGCCTCGGGTCGTCTGGTGCGGCCTCGCCTTCGCGGTGCTCTTCCACGCGATCGGATGCTCGACCACCTTCAATGCCACCGGATCCGGTCCCGCGATCGAGGATTCGATCGTGCAATCGATGGTGGGCGACTGGCCGCAGGGCGAGTGCACCCTGCTCGGCGAGGCGCAGGCGATGTTCGAGTTCGCGCCCGCGTCGAATCCCGGCGCCGGTGTGCTGACCTTCGGCGTGCGCCCGCCGGGCGACTTCATCAAGGGCCGCATCGTCGAGGTGCGGATCACCCCCTTCGACGATCGCCCCGAGGTGCGTCGGAAGGTCTCGGTGAAGGCCGGCGACGGCTCGCTGCTGCGGGGCGCGAAGGAGCGGATCGAGGCCGGGCTCGAAGAGGGCGGGTTCGTCGGCGCACGCTGAGGCTTGGGAAGTTGCGGGCGGGGCTCTGAAACTCCTCCTCGCGACGAAGTCGCGGGGAGGTGCCGAGCGAAGCGAGGCGGAGGGGTCGTGGGGCCGCGGAAGGCCTTGATTGACGCGGCATTCGCCGACCGAGTTCGCAGGCCCCCTCCGTCTCGCTCGCGGCGCTCGCGATCCACCTCCCCCGCGTCGCTTCGCTCCGCCGGGGAGGAGTCCCGGGCGACCGTTCGTCCTCGCCTCGCATAGAGTCCGCCGGCGAAGGGAATCGCACCGCGCATGGCCCGAAGGATCGCTCGACGAGATGCCTCCGACGAGACGCTCAAGCCTTTGAACGAAGGGCTTGGGATGTTCCATCGGCGCCTGCTGCTGCTCACCCTCGGCTTCCTTGCCGTGCTGGTCGCCCTCTCGTCGCAGCTGGTTCGGCTTTCGGTGGTCGAGGGCGCCGACCGGCTCGACGCGGCCATGCGCCGGCTCGATCGCGCGGAGTTCCTGCCGACGGTCCGCGGCTCGATTCTCGATCGGCAGGGCCGCGTGCTGGCGCAGGACCGGGCGAGCCGCGATCTGGCCGCCAACTTCGAGTTCATCAGCGGCGTGTGGGCGGTCCGCCGCGCGGGCGAGGCGGCACGCCGACGCGTGATCGCCGAAGGAGGCCGTGCCGCGTGGTCCGCCCTCGACGGCGACGCGCGGCAGGCGGCGATCCTCGCGGAACTGCCCGCCGCCGACGCAGAGGCCGCTCGGATCTGGCGCGAGATCGCGTCCACCGCCCGCATCGATCGCGCCGAACTCGAGGCTCGACTCGACGCGATCCGCGCCGAGGTCCATCGCAAGGCGCTCGCGGTGTCGGATCGCCGCGCCGCGATCGAGGCGGAGCGTCTCGCGGCGGGCGACCTCGATCGTCCACCACCGCCGCAGGGGCCGATTCGCGAGCAGAAGGCGTTCCACGTCGTGGTCGACGATCTCGACGCGCTCGCCGCGATCGAACTCGAGCGGCTCGCCGAAGCCCATCCCGACGCGATCGAGATCCGCCACACCATCGGCCGCGAGCGGCCGTGGTCTGCGGCGGAGGTCGCGGTCGATCGGCGGGCGCTGCCGTCCCCGATCCGCCAGGAGGAGTCGATCGAGATCGAGGTCGCGGATCCGCTCGGATTGCTGCTCGGCTCCCTGGGCGAGGAGGTGTGGGCGGAGGATCTCGCGAGGCGTCCGCTTCGCGCCGCGGATGGATCGCTCGATCTCGGCGGCTACGCGCGGGATGGCGAACGGATCGGACGCAGCGGCGTGGAGGCGGCGTTCGAGGATCGCCTTCGCGGGCGGCGCGGACTCGTGCGCCGCAACCTGCAGAGCGGCGAACTCGAGCGGATCGAGGCGACGCGGGGCGAGGACGTCGAACTCTCGATCGACGCGGCCTTGCAGGCCCGGCTCGCGGCGATCTTCGACCCGCGGATCGGGCTCGCGGTGCCGCAGCAGTGGCATGCGGGCTGGAGCCGCGGCGAGCCGAATCCGCTGGCGCTTCCCTCGAACTGGGGATCGCTCGGGGGCGCGGTGGTGGTGCTGGACGTGCGTTCCGGCGAGATCCTCGCGGCGGTCTCGGCGCCGGGCGAGGCGCAGACCGAATCGATGCCGCCGTGGCGTCGCGAGGTCGCGAGCCCGCTCGTCATGCGCCCCTTCGAGGGCGTCTATCCGCCAGGATCGATCCTGAAGCCGATCGTCTACGCGAGCGCCGTCGCGGCGGGCGCGCATCAGGCCGACGGCGCGATCGAGTGCACCGGCCACTTCTTCCCGAACCTCGAGAACGTGGCGCGATGCTGGATCTACCGTGAGCGCTTCGGGTTCACCACCCACACCGCGCAGGTCGAGGGGCCGCTCGGCGTCGAGGAGGCGATCGCCCGCAGCTGCAACATCTACTTCTACGAACTGGCCCGAAGGCTCGGCCCCGCCCGCACGATCGAGTGGCTGCGGCGGTTCGGCCTCGATCGCCGCTTCGGCATCGGGCTTGGGTGGCGGACCGACGCCTCCGGCGAGGCGCGGCCGCGCGGCGAGCATGCGGGCTTCCTGCCCGAGCCCGAGGAACTCGCCTCGATCGTCCGCGGCGGCGATCGCGTGACGCCGGTGCTGCTGGGGATCGGTCAGGGACCGGTGGCGTGGACGCCGCTGCAGGCGGCGAACGCCTACGCGATCCTCGCCCGCGGCGGCGACGTGCTCGAGCCGACGCTGCTTCGGCAGCGCGGCGATCGGCCCGCGAGCGATCGCCTCGAGATTCCGCGCGAGGCGGTGCTGCGGTCGCTCGAGGGGCTTCGCCGCGCGGTGGCGGATCCGGTCGGCACCGGCCACCACCTGACCCTCGCCGACGGAAGCCGCGAGCCGCTGCTCGAGATCCCGGGCATTCGGGTCTGGGGCAAGACCGGCACCGCGCAGGCGCCGCCGGTGCGGATCGATCGCGACGGCGACGGCGTCGCCGAGCAGGCGATCGGCGATCTCGAGCACGCGTGGTTCGTGGGTCTCGTCGGCGAGGAGGCGACCGGCGAGCCGCGCTACGCGATCGCGACCATCCTCGAGCACGCCGGCAGCGGCGGACGCGCGGCCGGACCGCTGGCGGCGGCGGTGGTGCGGGCGCTCGTCGCGGAGGGCTATCTCGAAGCCGCATCGGAGGCGACGCGGTGAGCAGCGTCGCGTCCATCGCCTGGGACGCCGCCGCCGAGGGTTCGGCGTCGCTTCGACGCGTCCGATTGCGCTGGATGAACCCCGCGTGGATCATGGTCCTCGCCGGGCTTCTGCTCACCGCGTTCGGCGTCCTCGCGATCGCCACGACCAAGCCCGAACTCGCCTCGCGGCAGATCGCCTACGCCGCGGTCGGCCTCCGCGCGGCCGCGGTCACCGCCGGGCCCGACTACCGCCGTCTGCCACGATTCACGCCGCTGCTCGCGGCGGGATGCCTCTTCCTGCTCGTGGTCGTCCTCGTGCCGGCGGTGCCCGAGTGGCTGGTGCGGCCGCGCAACGGCGCGCGACGCTGGATCAACCTCGGCTTCACCGACCTGCAGCCGTCCGAACTCGCGAAGGTCGTCTACGTGCTCGCGGCGGCGGCGTGGCTGCGCCTCGACGGCGAGCACCGCCGCCTGCTCGGCTTCGCGAAGCCTTTCCTCCTGACGCTGGTGCCGGTGGTGCTGATCCTGCTCGAACCCGATCTCGGAACCTCGCTCCTCTTCATGCCGACGCTGCTCGCGCTCCTGTGGACGAGCGGCTCGCGCAAGCGGCATCTCGCGGCGGTGTTCGTGGCGGCCGTCGTCGCGGTGCCGGCGTCCTATCCGATGCTCAAGCCTCATCAGAAGGCCCGGGTCGATGCGCTGATCGCGCAGATCGAGGGCGATCGCCGCTACGAGCAGGACATCGGGTACCAGTCGGCTCGCGCGATGGATCTGGTCGGGGCGGGCGGCGTCGAGGGACGCGGCGAGGAGGCCGCGGTGCTCATCCGCCACAACCATCTGCCGGAATCGCACAACGACATGGTGTTCGCGGTGATCGCGTGCCGCTGGGGCCTGTGGGGCGGCGTCGCGGTGCTGGGCCTGATCGCCGCCGCCGTGATCGGCGCGTTCGGGGCGGCGTGGGTCTCGCGGGACGCGTACGGGCGGCTGCTCGCCGTCGGCATCGCCACGATGCTCGCCGGGCAGGCGGTGGTGAACATCGCCATGACGATCGGGCTCGCCCCGGTCACCGGCATGACGCTTCCCTTCGTCTCCTTCGGCGGTTCGAGCCTCGTGGTGACGTGGGCGATGGTGGGTCTGGTCCTCAACGTGGCGCTGCGACGGCCTCCGTCGCTCGCGCCGCGGCGGATCTTCGAGTTTGCGGCGGAGGACGAGCGATGAGCGAGAAGCAGGGGCCGGACGAGCCGGTTCGACGGGTGCGAGAGGCGATCGAGGCGGTGCCGGCGCCGGCGGGCTTCGCGGCGGAGGCGTCGGCGCTCGGCGTCGAGCTCGAGCCGGGCGATCTCGAGCGGCTGCACGGCTACCTGCGCAGGCTCTTCGTCGCGAACGCCACCATGAACCTCACCGCGATCCGCGATCCGATCGAGGCGTGGTCGCGCCACGTGCTCGATGCGCTCACGCTCGTCGGCCCAATCGCCTCGGCTTCGTCGGCGGGGGAACGGCTGCGCGTGCTCGATCTCGGCAGCGGGGGCGGCGTCCCGGGGCTCGTGCTCGCGAGCGTGATGCCGGAGGTCGAGTTCACCCTCGTCGAGGCCACCGGCAAGAAGGCACGCTTCCTCGTCGACACCGCGGCGTCGCTGGGGCTCGCGAACGTCGAGGTTCTCTCGGAACGGGCCGAGACGCTCGGGCACGATCCGTGGCTGCGCGGATCGCGCGACGTCGTGGTGGCGCGGGCGGTCGGCCCGCTGCGGGTGCTCGTCGAACTGGCGGTGCCGCTGCTTCGAGTCGGCGGCACGCTGCTTGCAGTGAAGGGCGAACGCGCCCCGGTCGAGATCGCCGAGGCGAAGCGGGCGCTTCACATGCTGCACGCGGTCGCGATCGACTCGATCCGCACCCCGACCGGCACGATCGTGGTGGTCGAGAAGAGCCGCGAGACGCCGAAGGCGTATCCGCGGGCGCTCGGCACGCCGTCGCATCAGCCGCTGTAGGGTCACCGGGGCACGCGACGTTCGCCTCCGGAGTTCGTGCGACCGCTCCGTCTCGATCGCGGCGCTCGCGATCCGCCTCCCCCGCGTCGCGTCGCTCCGCCGGGGAGGAGTCGGCCGGTCGCGCGATCGGGGTCGTGGGATCGCGTTGGCGCCTTGGGACAACTCC
>JBMSXH010000102.1:0-7491 GCA_049425445.1 Phycisphaerales bacterium
TGGCTCGCGAGCGCCGCGAGCGAGACGGAGGGGGCGTGCGAAGTCGGCAGGTGCACGCGGGGTCAACAACGCCTTCCCCGCCCGCCTACCTCTGCTCGCCCGCCTCGCGCCAGCGAGCCTCGAGCGCGACGAGGTCTGGGTGATCCGGATCGTTCGCCGCGACTCGATCGAGCCACGACTTCGCGCGGGCCCGATCGCCCGCGGCGAGCCAGGCGTCTGCAGCACCGAGCATCGCTTCGGTCGAGTCGGCGGAGGCGGGATCCGTGCGCAGGCAGACTTCCCAGGCCGAGGCAGCGCGATCGCTGCGGCCAAGCGCCTTCCACGCCGCGGCGGTCTCTCGGGTCACCGCGAGCGTGGCCTGATCGGATCGGGAGAGGGCGGTGAGCAGGGCGATCGATTCCTCGGCTCGGCCGAGGCGACGCAGCCAGTTCCCTTCGCGAACCCGAAGCGCGATCGAGTCCGGATCGAGCGATCGCGCCTCGGCGAACTTGGCGAGACCGGCGGCAGCCTCGCCGCGCTCGAGCAGAAACTCGCCGTACGCCGCGGCCACCATCGGCTCGCGCGGCCAGCGTTCGCTCGCGGCTTGGAAGCGGGCGACCGCGTCGTCCGCCTCGCCAAGCCGCCAACGGTTGAGCGCGAGCCGTAGGGCCGGATCGGGATCGTTGGGACGCGATGCCGCGAGCCGCTCCCAGCGGGCGCCGGCCGCGGCGTGGTCGCCGAGCGACTCCGCGACCGAGGCCGCGAGGGCGAGGGTCTCGTCGTCGTCGATGCCGCCCTGAAGCGCCCGATCAAGCGCCGAGGCGGCGTCGCGCAGCCGGGGCTCGCGGGCGGGCGAGTTCGCGCCGGCGGCCTGGCTCTGGGCGACCCGCACCCGCGCGAACCACGCGGCGGCGGAGGCGTCGTCGGGAAGGCTCGCGACCAGGCCCTCCGCGACGATCGAGGCTTCGTCGAGTCGTTGCGCGAGCAGGTTCCGCTCGATCGCGGCGATCGCGGCTTCGCGCGAGTCGGCGTCGACGACCTTGGTGGGGGCGTTGGTCGAAGGCGCCTCGCCTCGCTCGCAGGCGACGATCGAGAGCACGATCGAGAGGCCCAACGCCATCGAAGCGCGTCCGCGAGCCGGGCGCCGGCGGCCCGCCGGTACCATTCCTCGCGATGTCTTCGAGCCCCTCATCATCGTCGTCTGCGTCCTCGTCTGCGGATGCGCCTTCGGGCGCCGCGGAATCCGCGCCCAGCGCGGCTCTGGCCTCGGCGTCACTCGAGAAATCGTACCTGCCCGCCTCGTGCGAGCCGGTGGTCCGCACGGCGTGGCGCGAGGCCCGGTGCTTTCACGCCGATCCGGTGCGCGATGCGGGCAAGCCGCCGTTTGCGATCCTGATTCCGCCGCCCAACGTGACGGCGGCGCTCCACCTCGGCCACGCCCTCAACAACACCCTGCAGGACGTGCTCGCCCGCCGCAAGCGCATGCAGGGCTTCGACACGCTGTGGATGCCCGGCACCGACCACGCCGGCATCGCCACGCAGACGGTCGTCGAGAAGCGGCTGCTCCGCGAGGGGATCCGACGTCAGGACCTCGGGCGCGAGAGGTTCATCGAGCGCGTGCAGGAGTGGAAGGACGAGTACGAGGCGACGATCATCGCGCAGCTCGAGAACCTCGGCTGCTCCTGCGACTTCGAGCGGACCCGCTTCACCATGGATCCGGTCTGCACCGCGGCGGTGCGGACCGCGTTCTTCCGGCTCTTCGCCGAAGGCCTGATCTACCGCGGCAAGCGGCTCGTCAACTGGGATCCCGCCACGCAGACGGCCCTCGCCGACGACGAGGTCGAGATGCGCACGGTTCCCGGGCGCATGCACTACCTCCAGTACCCGCTCGAGGACGGCTCGGGGTTCGTGGTGGTCGCGACCACGCGGCCCGAGACGATGCTCGGCGACACCGCGGTCGCGGTGAACCCGAAGGATCCTCGTGCGGCGTCGCTCCGCGGCAAGCGGGTGCGGCTGCCGATCGTCGATCGCGTCATCCCGATCGTCGAGGACGACTACGTGGTGATGCCCGCGTCGCTCGGCGGCGAGGCGAGCGATCCGAAGGCCGCCTTCGCGACGGGCTTCCTCAAGGTCACGCCCGCCCACGACGCCAACGACTGGGAGATCGGGCGCCGCCACGATCTGGCGGTGATCAACGTGCTCGGACCCGACGGCGCGATCTCCGATCGCCACGGCTGGAGCGACGTCTCGGAGGAGGCCCGTGCGTTCGTGGGGCTGTCCCGCGAGGACGCCCGGGTGAAGGTCATCGAGTGGTTCCGCGCGAAGGGGCTCCTCGCGGAGATCCGCGAGTACGAGCACGCGGTCGGCCACAGCTACCGAAGCCACGTGCCGATCGAGCCGTGGCTCAGCGACCAGTGGTACGTGCGGGTGACCGACCCTCGCCTCGCCGGGGCGGCGCTTCGCGCGATGGCGCCCGAGCAGGTCGAGGGCGCGCTGCCCGCGACCGCGCAGGCGCTGCCCGCGACCGACGGCGACGGCGAGCTTCGCTTCACGCCGAACCGCTACGCCAAGACCTTCCAGACCTGGCACGAGAACCTCCGCGACTGGTGCATCAGCCGGCAACTGTGGTGGGGCCACCGCATCCCGGTGTGGAGCCGCACCGCCGATGCCGCGGCGCTGGGCGTCGAGGCGTCGGTCGCGGCGCGGGCGACCGCGGAAGGCTCGCCGTTCGCGGGCGCGTGGGCGACGCGCGGCGCCGCCGAGATGCTCCGCGCCCTGCCCGACGGCACCTTCGAGCATCTGGTCTGCCTGCCGAGCCCGACGGAGATCGGCGAGGCGGAGGAGGCGGTGCTGGCTTCGGAACTGGTCACCGCCGGCTACGCGCAGGATCCCGACGTCCTCGACACCTGGTTCAGTTCGGCGCTCTGGCCGCTCTCGACGATGGGCTGGCCGGATCCCGCGAAGTTCCCCGAGACGAAGGGCCTGCTCGAGACCTTCAACCCGAGTTCGGTCCTCTGCACCGCGCGGGAGATCATCACGCTGTGGGTCTCGCGCATGGTGATGTTCAACCGGCATCTGCGCGGCGGCACGCTGCCCTTCAAGGACGTCCTCATCCACGCGATGATCCAGGACGGCCACGGGCAGAAGATGTCGAAGTCGCTCGGCAACGGCTTCGATCCGCGCGACATCGTGCACAGCCACGGCGCCGACGCCCTCCGCTTCACGCTGGTGCAGTTGACGACGAGCACCCAGGACGTGCGCATTCCCGTCGACATGGTGTGCCCCTACACCGGCGAGACCTTCACGCCGCCGTGGACGAAGAGCCCCTCGGGCCACGTCGTCGCCGAGCCGGTCGTCGAGAGCCCCAAGGCCAAGGGCCGCTTCATGACGAGCGCCTACGGCGCCGCGAGCGGTGCCGCGACGCCGAGCGAGGAGAAGCCACTCGCGCGGAACACCTCGAGCCGCTTCGATCAGGGACGCAACTTCGCGAACAAGCTCTGGAACGCGACCCGCTTCGCGGTGGGGATCCTCGGCGAGTCGCCCGCGGCAGGGGCCGGCGCGTCGATCGCGGGGGCGAGGCTCGAGGACCGCTGGATCCTCGCGACGCTGCGGCAGGCGATCGCTCGGCTCGACGAGGCGCTCGACCAGTACCAGTTCAGCGCGGCGGCGGAGGCGCTCTACGACTTCGCGTGGCGAGACTTCTGCGACTGGTACCTCGAGGCGATCAAGCCGAGCGTGCGCGAGGACGCGCGGCAGCGTCAGGTGCTGCGCACCGTGCTCGACGCGCTGCTGCGGGCGCTGCATCCGGTCTGTCCGTTCGTGACCGAGACGCTCTGGCCGCACCTTCGCGCGACCGGCGTCGCGGGCCTCGCGGAGATGCCGCTTGCCGACGCACCGCTCTGCGCGATCGCCGCGTGGCCGACGGCGGGCGAGTCCCTCGGCGATGCCGAAGCGATCGCGACCTTCGAACGGGTTCGAACCCTGGTCTCCCAGATCCGCACCCTGCGCGGCGAGCGGAACGTGCCGCCGAAGAAGCGGCTTCGCCTGCTTGCGCCGTCGGCGGTGCTCGAGTTGGCGGCTGCGGCGGGGGGACTCGTCGAGCACCTCGCGGGCCTCGAGTCGATCGAGCGCTGGGAGCAGGGCGAGGCGCCGGCGGGCTCCGCGGCGATCGCCTTCGAGGGGTCCGAACTTCGCCTCGACGGGATCGTCGACGAAGCCGATCTCGGCGAGGAGCGCAAGCGTCTCGAGAAGCTCGTCGCGAGCCTCAAGGGGCGGATCTCCGGATTCGAGGCGAAGCTCTCGAATCCCGGCTACCTCGCCAAGGCGAAGCCGGAACTGGTCGAGGAGACGCGTGGTCTGCTCGAGCGGTCGAAGAGCGATCTCGAGGCGGCCGAGCGGGCCCTCGGGTCGCTCGGCGGATAGGCCTCGGGAGGTCTCCGGGATCGGGTCGGGCGAGGCTCCGCTCGCCTACCCTCGGGCGTAACGGGCGACGCGAAGGATCGGCGTCGCGAGGAGTCGAGCGTGACGGAACGAGTCGGCGACCAACACGCAGGAAGCGTTCGGCCCCGCAACGTGGGTCTTGCCTTCTCCCTCACCAACTTGATCCTGGGGATGCTCGCGGGCCTCGCGGCCTGCACCACGCCAGCCGATTCGCCCAAGACCTCGCCGCCGTCGTCCGCCGAGACCACTTCGAACAACTCCGCGTCGGCGCCCGCGGCCGTCGCCTCGGTCACGCCGACCCGCACCGCCGAGCCGGCGGAACTCCGAGCGCCGGGCGAGATCGCCCTCGTCGTGTCGCCGTGGTCGGGCGCCGAGTTCGGCGGCGGGCTCGACGGCTCGATCATCGCGACCCCCAACTACCGTTTGCACTCGACCCTGCGCGACGACTCGCTCGAGCGCATCCTGCCTCGCTACATGGAGGCGGCGTTCGACCACTACCGAACCGCGATCGTCGATCTGCCGCTGCCGCCCGAGCCGCTCAAGACCTACATCTTCGGCAGCCGCAGCGAGTGGAACCGCTTCACCGAGTTCAAGCTTCCCGCCCGCGAGGCGAACGCGATGCTGCAACTGCGTCGCGGCGCGTACACCGCCGACGCCGAAGTGGTCCTGCACGATCTCGGGCGCACCGACACGCTCTTCCTCACGGCGCACGAGGGCTGGCACCAGTACACCCAGTCGGTCTTCCGCGAGTCGCTGCCGATCTGGCTCGAGGAGGGGATCGCCACCTACATGGAAGGCCACCGCTTCGACTCCGAAGCGGGAGTGGCGGTGTTCATGCCCTGGCGAAATCTCGAGCGCTACGGCGAACTGCGGGCGAGGGCCCGCCGCGGCGGGCTCATTCCGCTCGAGGAGCTCATCGATCGATCGCCGCAGTCGTTCCTCGAGGGCGCCTCGAATCGCCTGCTCACCTACTACGCGCAGGTCTGGGCGCTGACGCAGTTCCTCGTGCACGGCGAGAACGGCCGCTACCGCGCCGGGCTCGAGCGGCTGCTCGAGGATGCGGTGGACGGGCGCGTCTCCTCCCGCATCGCCTCGGTGGCGGGCCGACAGGGCCGCCGGGCCATGGGGCCGAGCCTCGGACGCGTGGTGATCTCGGTCTACTTCACGCCCGACTTCGAGCTCTTCAAGGAGCAGTACGAGGCGTTCCTCGCCGTGCTCATGCAGCGAGGCACCGGCACCGCGATCTGGCGGGGGAGGAATCCCTTCGAGTCGAACGCAAGCGAGCCGGCGTTCGATCCGCGAACCCGGTAGCGACGCCGCGCCCCGGGATGCCGCGAAGTTCGACGCGCTCGGATTCGACGGGGGTGAGGCCTCAGGCCAGCGCCGTCGGCGCCAGATGGCGTGCCAGGAATCCCACGAGACGGTCCTTCGCCTCGGCGGCGAAGCGTCCGAACCCCGCGTGCTCCTGCGGGGCGCCGGTCTTGTCGAAGACGACGAGCTCGAGCGCTGCGGGGTCGCCCGCGGGCGGCGCATAGCGCGGCCGGATCGCCTCGAAGAACGCCTGCTGCGAGCGGAGCGGCACCCACTCGTCGAACCGGTTGTGCAGCCCGAGCAGGGGAAGCGGCGACCAGGTCGAGGCGTGCTGGGCGGGTTCGAGATCGGCGATCGATTCGGCGAGCGGCCACCACGGAAGCGTCCGCCACGATCCGGTCGTGCCTTCGACGACCGCGGCCGCGAAGCGGGGCGGCTTCGAAGGGCTTGCGAGCCGCGCAAGGCTGATCATGCCGCCGGCGCTCATGCCGCCGATCGCGATCCGCTGCGGATCGAACCCGCCGAGTTCGATCGCCTCGTCGAGCACGCGATCGACCTCGTCGAAGGCCTGCCGCACGATCCTCGGCATCGACTCGGGTCGCTGCATCGCCGGATCGAACCGGTCTCCGTGGCCCGGCAGGTCGATCGCGCAGACGCCGATTCCCGCACGCATGAGCCGCAGGTACCGGCCCGGATCGAGGAAGCGGTCGACGGTGCGCCCGTGCATCCAGAGCAGGGCGGGCGGCGGGCCGTCGCCGTTGCGGACCGGATCGACGAGGAGCGCGGGCACCGAGTCGCCGACGAGGCGCACGTCGCGGGTGCGGGCGGCGAGCGAGGCGGGCAACTTGGCTGCGAAGTCGGGCATGCGGAACGATCGACGCGGGCGGCGAGGCGACGGCGGGAGGCTCAGGGCCGCGGGCAATAGAGCAGGACCTGCATGCCCTTGCCGTAGTCGTGGACCTCGGGCCCGTCGAAGCCCTCGAGCGAAGGAGGCGGCGGCGAGTTCGGGTCGACCGGTCGGCGCAGCACGAGGAATCCGCGGTCGCCCATCACCTCGCGCACCCGGGCCGCGGCGTCGAGCACGCGGGCGAGCGACTTCTCCTCCTGCATGAGTTCGTAGGGCGGGTCCATGAAGACCACGTCGAAGAGGCCGCCCGCCCGCGCGAGGGTGCCGGCGGCCAGCGCGTCGCCGACGAGCACGCTCACGCGATCGCCGCAGCCGAGGCTTTCGATGTTGCGGCGAAGCCAGCCGAGCACCGCGCGGTCGCGTTCCACGCAGACGACCTCCCGCGCGCCGAGGCTTGCCGCCTCGAGGCCCATCGTCCCGACGCCCGCGAAGAGGTCGAGCACCCGGGCGTCCTCGAACCAGCCCCGCAGCAGCCCGAAGACCGACTCCTTGACCCGGGAGGTCATGGGGCGGGTGAGGTCGTCGCCGTCTGGGCTTTCAAGGCGACGCGAGCGGTAGGTGCCGGAGAGGATGCGAAGCATGGGCGTGAACTTCGGCGGGTGATCGAAGGGCGATCTTCCGAATCGAGGAGGGGATGCTACGGTGACGGGATGCTTCTCGCCGCCGCGTGGCTTCTCTCGATCGGCTGCCTTGAACTTCCTCAGGATTCCGCCTCCGCCGGGGCGACCTCGAACGTCGTGACCGCATCGCCGGCCTCGGAGCCGTCGTGGCCGGCCTCGGCGGCGGCGCGGGCCGAGGCGGCCCGCGCCGCGGGACTTCCCGAGGCCGAGGCCTCGATGGTCGGCGTCGGCGTG
>JBMSXH010000103.1:0-7462 GCA_049425445.1 Phycisphaerales bacterium
ATCGAGTCGCTCCTCGCCGAGGACGAGCTGCGATTCGATGACGAGGGCCCCGGCGCGGCTCGGGTGCGCACGCATCCGCTCGGGTGCGAGGTGCTCGTCGACGCCTCGTGGCGCGAGCATTCGACTCCCGGATCGAAGTCGAGCCACGGTCCACGATCGTGGACGGTCCGACGCACCTTCGTCTTCCTGCATCGGCCCTCGCTGACGTTCCCGGAGTTCGAACTCCTGCCGCGCGGTTCGTTCGGCGACCGGCTCTTCGCCGGCCTTTCCGGGCTTCTCGGCGTGCCGACGCTCGAGATCGCCGACCACCCCGAGTTCTCGAAGCGCTACACGATCGTCACCGCGAACGGCGGATCGGTGCGGGCCCTGCTCTCGCGCGAGGCGCTCGACGCCCTTGCCGCATTCGACGACCTCCGCATCAAGGTCGGCCGCCACGGGGCGCTCGTGCATCGGGTGATCGGTTCGTCGTGGTCGGATGGCCGCGACCGCGACGAGCGACTCGACGAAGCGGCGCGGGCCCGGCTCGTCGAAGATGCCCTCGCCGCCTGCGCCACCTTCGCGAACGATCCGGTCGCCGCGAAGCGGGCCGAGTCTGCGGTGGCGGGCACCTACCGCGAGGAGGCGACGGAGAACCTCGCCTCCGCCGGCGGGCTGGTTGGGCATCTCGTGCGACGCCATCTCGTCACCGCGGAGATGGTCGATTCGATCCGCGAACAGCCGCCTCCGCGGGCGGACATCCCGCCGCCGATCGCCCGCCGCGCGTGGCGAGGCACCACCTTCCCGCTGCTCTTGCTGCTCGCGTTCTGCCTCGCGTTTCCTGCCCTCGGGATCGGGCTCCTCCTGAAGACCGCACCCGATGGCGACGATCGGGTCGTCGGAGGCGTCTTCACCGGCCTTGGCGTGGTGGCGATCGTGATCTGGTCGTTCATCCTGCGACACCGCCTGACGCGTCAGCGCCTGGTTCGTCGTGGCCTCGCCGTCGACGCGTCGATCGCCCAGGTCGAACGCACCAACACCTCCGTCAACAACGACCGCATCCATCGGATCCACTTCGAGGTGTCCGGCGAGCCGGCACCGATCATCGTGAAGGTCGGCTCGGCCGAGGCGAAGCTCGCCCGTGCACTGCAGAAGCGCCGCACACGGACCTGGGTACTGCAGGATCCGAGCGTGCCGAGCCGCGGGCTGTGGATCGAAGGATGGGCAAACAGGTCCGAGTGACTCCGGGCCGCCGCGAGGCCTGGATCAGCCCATCGCGAACCGGACCAGATCAGGCGCTGCCTGCGCCGCCGCCCACGCCGCGATCGCCCCCGCGGTCGCCGCGGCGAGCAGCACCGCCACGACCTCGCCGAGCACGATGCGACGCACCGTCCACGGGCTCGCGCCCATCGCCTGCATCACGAGGATCTCGCCGCGCCGAGCCCGCAGCGAAAGCGCGATCACGAGCCCCGCGAGCAGGATCGTGGTCGTCCCGAGCAGCACGGTGATCGCATCGAAGAGCCGCTTCACCCGGACCACCGTCGCAAGCAGGCCGTCGATGACGAGCGCCGGACGCACCGCCTGTCGCGATTCCGGTTCGTCGAGCCGCGCCTCGATGATCGTGCCGATCCGATCGTTCTCCGGGAAGACCAGGATCGCGGAGATCGGCATCGCCGACTCCTCGCCGTGCAGGTGGAATCCCGCGAGGTTGTCCTCGCGGACCTCGTAGTACTCGCGAATGCCCTCGTCGAGCACGATGCGCTCGCCGTCGCGGCCGAGGATCGCGGCCTCGGGCAGCTTCACGGGGTCGGCGTGGCCGTGGAGCAGGCCTTCGAGGATCCACGCGGTGCGCAGGTCGACGAAGACCGCGTCGTCGTCGGGCGTGCCGCTCGCTTCGAGCACGCCGCGCACGAGCATCTTGAGCGGCGGTGCCGTCGCAAGGTCGTAGGCCTCGCGCGGATCGGTGAAGAGCGCGTCGCCGGTGGAGACGCCTAGATCGCGAGCCGCACTCGCGCCGAGCACACAGTCTCCAAGGCGCTGCAGCAGGCTTCCCGACGCGGGCCGCAGGCCGCGGCGGCCGAAGTAGTCGAAGCGGGTTCCGACCACGGGATGGCCGCGCGCGGTGAAGCGCAGCGAGAGCGGCACCGCGAGCACGTCCGCCTCCGCATCGAGCGACAGCACCTCGCCGTAGGGAATCGTCGGGAGCGCTGCGGGTTCGAAGTAGAGCGAGGCGAGCACGAGTTCGATCGGGCTGCCCGCGGCGCCGACCACGAGTGGGGTCGCCGCAGCCCGTTGACGGAGCGATTCGCTGTAGCGATCGAGCAGCAGCCGACCGGCCAACGGCAACAGCACCGTCACCGCGAGGCAGGCGACGAGGATCGCCGTCTGCGGCCACTCGTGAGCCAGGCGCCGCGCGACGAGCAGCGAAGCGCCTCTCATGTCGTCGTTCCCGCGGACGCAAGCAGCGAACGCATCTCGACCACGCGATCGAAGCGATCGAGCAGCGAGTGGTCGTGCGTCACCATGAAGAGCGTCTGCCCGCCCGCCCGGGCTGCCTCGACGAGCAGATCGACCGCGCGCCGCGCGCTCTCCGGATCGAGGCTGCCCGTCGGCTCGTCGGCAGCCATGAGCAACGGCTCCGTGACGAGGGCACGGCACACCGCGACGCGCTGACGCTCGCCGTGGCTGAGTCGGCGCGGCTTGCGATCGAGGAGCGCCGCCAACCCCATGCGTTCGGCAAGTCGCGCCGCCCGGACCGCCGCCATCTCGAGATCGCCGAGCGTGCGATCGAGGTGGTACGGAAGCAGGATGTTCTCGCGGGCCGAGAGCGACTCGAGCAGCCGCAGATCCTGGAAGACGAGCCCGACATGGCGAAGCCGCCACGCCCGCGTCGCCGCGTCGGCGAGTGCATGCAGCGGCACGCCGTCGATCACGATCGTGCCCGACTCCGGTCGTCGGATCCCGACCAGGATCTCGAGCAGCGTCGTCTTGCCGCATCCGCTCGGTCCGACGCACGCCACCGCCTCGCCGCGGGCGAGTTCGAAATGCGGGATCGACATGGAGAACGGTCCGCCACGATGGCGGAAGCGGATGTCGTCGAGGACGGCGAGGGCGCTCACACCTCGAACTCCTCGTCGTCCGGCGAGGGTGTCTCGCCGCCGGGCGCCGTCGAAGTCTCTCCGGACTCCGGCTCGTCCACCCGCCGTTGCGAGAGCAGTTCGTCGCCGGCGATGCGCCAGCCGCGATCGGTTGCGATCACCAGATAGCGCCCCTCGTACTCGTTCGTGCGGAAATGCCCATGGCCCCAGTGGTAGACCGCACCGTCGACCTGCCATCGGCAGCGCACCGTGAAGCCCACCCGTGGTTCGGAAACGAGCGAGGCCGCGTCGCCCGTTCGAGTCGGCTCTGCGACGTCGCCCTCGACCGAATCGGCGACGAGCGGTGCCGGATCGCGCGGCGGCTCGACGAGTCCCACCGACTCGATCTCGATCTCGAGCGGACGCACCTCGATCACCCGACCGACCGCGCCGCCCTCCTCCTCCATGACGAGGCTTCGGCGCACGGTTCGGTAGATCCTCGGAAGGATCGGCCCGTCGATGCTCAGGGCGAGGGCGTCGTAGACCTCGCCCTCCTCGTCGAGATCGAAGGCGCGGTAGATCCCCCGCTGCAGCGGCGTGAAGATCGCCACCGCCTCCTCGGGAGTCGGCATGGGCGAGGCTTCGCGCGACACCTCGACCTGCCACGCGTCACGGCCGATCGTGGCGATGGTCGCGGTGACGGCAAGCAGGCCGATCGCCGCGACGCCCCCGCGACGCCATCCCCGCTGCAGCGAGACCGCCGCGAGGATTCCACCGACCGAACAGGCCAGCACCGGCAACAGCGCGATGGTGCGCACCTTCGGCGGCGGCGGTGCGGCCGGCGCCGCGAGCGCCGCAGCCTCCGCCTCGTCCGGCGGCGGCGCGTGCCAGATGAACTCCGGCTCCTGCTGCGAGAGATCGATCAGCGCCCGCTCGCCGGGCGCGAGCAGTTCGACGGTGATGACGAGCGGCGGCGGTTCCTCGAAGAGGCTCAGGATGTTGGGCGGGAAGTCCCGCCAGCGAAGCGCCACTTCCTGCGGGAGCGACTCCGTCGGATAGTCGAGGGTGAACGCGATCTTGCGCAGTCCGCGCATGCCCGAGTTCGGAAAGAGGGGCAGCAGGTCCGGATCGGGCGCGTTGACGAGGACCTCCCCGAGCACGGGCTGCGGATCGGCACCGTCGATCGAGACGATCGGGAAGTCGCTCGGACTCGCGAAGTGCGCCGCGAGCAGATCGCGCAGCGACCAGACCTCGGCGGGGGCGATGGCGCCGGGATCCTCGCGCGGGAAGTCGAAGAGGGTGTCGAGGAAGACGAGGTTCGGGCTGAGCTTCACCTCGACCCCCTGCTCGCGAATCCGAACCACCACCTCGCAGTGCGGGCCGTCCTGGGGATGGCGTTCGGCGAGGGCGAGGGTCGGCAGCAGGAGGATGGAGAGCCCGTAGAGAAGGATGGGGAGGACGCGACCATGCGGGGGACGCGGGGCCGGCGCGCAAGCCACGCCTCCCGACTCCGAGCGACCCCTCCGCCTCGCTTCGCTCGGCACCTCCCCCGCGTCGCTTCGCTCCGCCGGGGAGGAGTCTCGACCGTCCCGCAGACACGCCCCTAGAACTCCGCGTCGCTCGGGCGGCCTCGCTCCGCCAACCACAACGCGCGAATTCGGCGGGCTCATGCGGGTCGGTCTCGCTTCATGGGGAACCGCGGTCTTTCGCCGCGGTAGGAATGCGACCGGACTTTATCATCGCCCCCTCGGCCGACCGCTCCTCGCACCCACGGCCTCTTCGCCCAGGAACCACGCCCATGCAGACGCCTCTCCGATCGACGCGACCTTTCGCCCGGCTCGCGTTCGCCGCGGTGCTCTCCTTCGCCGCAACTGGTTCGATGGCGACCGTGGCGACGGGCCAGGAGTCGTCCGCTCCCTCGGCCAGCCCGGCCGGCGCGTGGCGCGTGACCGGCACGACCCCCGAGGGCATCGAGTACCAGAGCGACGTCGAACTCGCGATGACCGACTCCAACGGAGTCACCGGCACCATCACGCTGCCGCGCATGGGCATGAGCGGATCGGTGGCGGGCACCTTCGAGCCCGGCAAGCGCATGCTGCAGTTGACGCTTCGGTTTCCCGCCGGCGACGGCGAGATGGCGATCCCGGCCGAGTTCGTGATCGAAGGCGACACGCTTCGCGGCGATGGCGAAGGCATGGAGGGCGCGACGATCGCGTTCACCGGCGTTCGCGTCACCGCCGAGATGCTCGCGGCGGAGGCGGAAGCGGCGGCAAGCGACGCGGCGCCCGCCGAAGTCGCGGAGGCGTCCGCGTCCCGAACCCCGCTCTCCGATGCGATCAAGGAGGCGACTGCGGCGGTGCTCGAGTTCAACGAGCACGTCACGGTGCTCGCGAGCCCGTGGATGGAAGGCCGGCTGCCCGGAACGCGCGGCATGGAACTCGCCCGCGAGTACATGGAGTGGCAGTTCATCAAGGCGGGCCTCGTGCCGGCGATCCCGATCGAGGGCTCGGATGCCAAGAGCTTCCGACAGCCCTTCCCGCTTGGCAGCAACGACGTGGTCTCGAACCAGCGCCTCGAGGCGATGGTCGAGGACGCGATCATGGAGTTCGCGCTCGGCGAGGACTACGAGTTCACCGGCATGGGCACTCCGGGCGACGTGGAGGCCCCCATGGTGTTCGTGGGCTACTCGATCGAGGAGGGCGAGAACGGCTACACGAGCTTCCGCGAGGACGAGGACCTCTCGGGCAAGATCGCCCTCATGCTCCGCTTCGAGCCCATGGACGACGAGGGCGGCAGCCAGTGGAGCGAACGAGGCTGGTCGAGCAACGCCTCGTTCCAGCGCAAGTTCGCCGCGGTCTCGCGACGCAACCCGATCGCGGTGATCCTGGTCAATCCGCCCGGCGCGAACGACCCCCGCGCCAATGAGCTCATCAAGCGCGGCACGAAGACCGCCGACTTCCCGGTGGTGATGATGACCCCGGAGGCCGCGGATCGGCTCGTGCGGCTGGTCGACGCCGAGGAGCGAAGCCTGATGGATCTGCGTCGTCTCGCCGACGCGGGCGAGCCGGCGCTCGACTTCATCGAGAACGCCCGCGTCTCGCTCGGGGCACAGATCGACTCGATTCCGGTGACTGCCGAGAACGTGGTCGGTCTGCTCCCGGGTCGCGGCGGGCTCGAGAACGAGTACATCGTGATCGGCGGTCACCTCGACCACCTCGGCTTCGGCGACTTCGGCTCGCGTCGCGGCGCCGGCAACCTGCATCCCGGTGCCGACGACAACGCGTCCGGCTCCGCCGGCGTGATGATGCTCGGCAAGAGCCTCAAGCAGGCCTACGACGCGCTTCCGCCCGAGACGCCGCTGCGATCGATCCTCTTCATGGGCTTCGATGCGGAGGAGAGCGGGCTCAACGGCGCTCGGCACTACGTGCGAAACCCGATCGCGCCGATCTCGGCGCACTCGCTCATGATGAACTTCGACATGATCGGCCGCATCGAGAACCGTCGGCTGAGCGTGTCGGGCCTCGGCTCGGGCGAGGGCCTGAAGGACTGGGCACAGCCGTTCTTCGAGGCGTCCGGGCTCGAAGTGGTGCAGAACGACGGCGGCGGCGGCGGCAGCGACCACGCGGCGTTCAACTCCGCCGGCGTGCCGAACCTGTTCGCGATCATCGCGGACTTCCACGGCGACTACCACACGCCCGACGACACCCCGGAGAAGCTCAACCGCGAGGACGCGGTGCGGGCGATCGAGCTCTGGCACGAGTTGGCCCTCGCGGCCGCGCAGCGACCAGAGAAGTTCGTGCAGCCCGCCGGCGCCGCCACGGGCGACCGCGCTCGCGGCAATCGCCTCACGGTGCGCTTCGGCGTGCGCAGCCGTCCGGTCGAGGGCGGCGAGGGACTCGAGGTGGTCAGCGTCACCGACGGGAGCTCCGCAGCCGACGCGGGCATCGTCGAGGGCGACGTGATCCTGCTCATCGACAAGGAGGCGGTCGGCTCGCGCGAGGAGCTCGTCGCGAAGCTCCGTGAGAAGAACCCCGGCGACGTGATGAGCGTGACGATCCTGCGCGACGCCGAGGAGCAGCTGCTCTACGTGACTTTGAAGGGCGCGGACTGAGGCGCGGACTGGGAAGCCCGGACTGCAATGGGCGCTCGCTGGCACGGCGGGCGCGGGTCACGTCACGCGGTTGGCGCTCGCTGTTGCTTCGGGCGAGGACCACGTCACGCGGTTGGCGCTCGCTTCGCTCGGCGGAGCGTTGCATGGACCTGATGGACTGAATGGACGCGATGGACCCGGAGGGCGAAGCGCTGCAGCGTGCGGCGGCGGCTTCGAGGTTCGTCTCCTCTCTCCTTGCTCCTCGCTCCTCTCTCGCTTCGGGCGCAGCCCCAAGCGCGATGGACCCGGAGGGCGCAGC
>JBMSXH010000104.1:0-7403 GCA_049425445.1 Phycisphaerales bacterium
AGGCTGGTGGCGGCGAGCAACTGGACCTTCATGCTCCGGGCTCCGGGACATCGGCGGGCGGATGGACCCGCATCGGGTGAGCGTTCGCCCTTCCTTGGCGCGAACGGAGTGACGACGAGAGGTCTGGTGGTTGACTACGACGCGATTCAAGCGACCAGACGGACGCGAACGGATGGAACGACGGGACTTCGCGAACGTCGCCAAGGAAGTTCCGTCGCAACGACTGAGAGTAGCACAGGCTGCGGCGCCCTGCTACCGAACGCGGGGGCCAAACGACACGTCGCGGCGAGATCTGGTGGTGGTCCGTCGAGCCGAAGGGGAGAGGCGTTGATGAACCTCGAACCCTCCCTCGATCCGCTCATACCGTGGCGACCGGGCCGCCGGCCGTTCCGGTCTTGCGGCCGAGCACGCGTTCGGCGAGATCCCGCCGGAAGAACGCGCCTTCGAACCGGATACGGGCTGCGGCCTCTCGGGAGAGGTCGCGGGCCCGGCGCAGGTCCTCGGCGAGGGCGGTGACGACGAGTACTCGACCCCCCTTGGTGACCACCGACCCCGCCGAGCCGGACGGATCGGGGGCGGTTCCGGCGTGGAAGACCACGACCTGCTCGCCGGGGCCGGCGAGCGCCTCCGCCTCCGCGATTCCCTCGATGCGATCGCCGGTGCGGGGCTTTCCGGGGTATCCGGCCGCACAGACCACCGTGCCGACGGCGGCTCGTGGATCGAAGGAGACCTCCGCCTCGTCGAGCGATCCGGTCGCGGTCCGCCACAGGATGTCGACGAGATCCCCACGAAGCCGCATGAGCAGCGGCTCGGTCTCGGGATCGCCGAAGCGACCGTTGAACTCGAGGACCTTCGGCCCGCCGGGGGTGAGCATGAGCCCCGCGTAGAGGACGCCGCGGTACTCGATCTCTTCCCGCCGCAGGGCGTCGACGATCGGCACGAGCACTTCGCGCTCGACGGTCGAGATCATCGGATCCGTGGCCAGTGGCACCGGCGAGTAGGCGCCCATGCCGCCGGTGTTGGGTCCGGTGTCGCCTTCGCCGACCCGCTTGTGGTCCTGGCAGGCGTCGAGCACCCAGAGCGTGCGGCCGTCGACGAGGGCCATGACGCTGAGTTCGGGTCCTTCGAGCTTCTCCTCCACGATGATCGTGCGACCGGCGTCGCCGAAGATCTTCCGTTCAAGGCAGTCCCGCACCGCCTGCTCCGCGTCCTTCGCGTTTTCGCAGACGACGACACCCTTGCCCGCCGCGAGCCCGGCGGCCTTCACCACGCACGGCTCGTCGCGGACCGAGACGTAGGCCAGCGCCGCGTCGAGCGAGGTGAACGTGCGGCTTTCCGCCGTGGGCACCGAAGCCGCTCGCATCATCTGCTTGGCGTAGGCCTTGTCCCACTCGAGCCTCGAGGCCTCCTTCGAGGGACCGAACACCTTGCGATCGCCTTCGGCGAGGAGATCGGCGAAGCCCTCCGCGAGCGGGGCCTCCGGCCCGATCACCACCAGGTGGATCGTCTCGCGATCGCACCAGCGGTTGAGACGGAAGATCTCCCGAACGCTGATCGGCTCGGGGCAGGGGCGACCGAGCGCGAGCAGGCCCGCGTTCGCGGTCGGCTCGACCCAGAGGTTCCCCAGCCGCGGCGACTGCCGAAGCTTCCAGGCGATGGCATGCTCCCGACCGCCGGTTCCAAGGAGCAGGACGTTGCAGCGGTCGGGGCAGGCGATCGGCATTCGGGCTTCCGTCGTTCGGGTCAGGCGAAGAGCGGCGTGTAGGGAAGGTCGTGCGCTTCCGCGACCGGGAGGTTCGTCAAGCGGCCGCGATCGGCGTTGACGGCGTTCGCGAAGTGGTGGTCCTTGCGGGCCAGAGCCTCGACGCCGTGCTTGGCGATCTTGATCGCCCACGGAAGCGTCACGTTGGTCAGGGCGATCGTCGAGGTCCGCGCGACGGCGCCGGGCATGTTGCCGACGCAGTAGTGCACCACGCCGTCGATGGTGTAGACCGGATCGCGATGCGTGGTGACGCGGGCCGTCTCGACGCATCCGCCCTGATCGATCGCGACGTCGACGATCACCGAGCCCGGCTGCATGTGGACGAGATCCGCCTTGCGGATGAGGTGCGGAGCCTTCGCGCCCGGGATGAGCACGGCGCCCACCACGAGATCGGCCCACGCGAGCCGCTCGCGAATCGCCTGGGGATCGGAGTAGACCGTGGTGACGTTGGCAGGCATGAACTCGTCGAGCCGCCGGAGGCGTTCGATGTTGATGTCCATGATCACGACGTCGGCGCCGAGGCCCGCCGCCATCCACGCGGCGCAGGTTCCGACGACGCCGCCGCCGAGAATCAGCACATGACCGGGAGCCACGCCCGGCACGCCGCCGAGAAGCACGCCGCGGCCTCCGAACGGACGCTCGAGGAACTTCGCGCCTTCCTGCACCGAGAGCTTGCCTGCGACCTCGCTCATCGGGGTGAGCAGCGGCAGCGTGCCGCGGTCGTCGGTGAGGGTCTCGTAGGCGACGCAGATCGACTTCCGCTCGAGGCAGCCGACGGTGAGCGACTTCTCCGCCGCGAAGTGGAAGTAGGTGAAGACGATCTGCCCATCCCGCATCTGCGGGATCTCCGCGGGCTGGGGCTCCTTCACCTTGACGATCATGTCGGCCTTCGACCAGACGCCAGCCGCGTCGGGGACGATCGTGGCGCCGGCCTTCCGGTAGAGATCGTCGTCGAAGCCGCTGCCGAGGCCGGCCCCGGCCTGCACGAGGACCTGGTGTCCGTCGCGCACGAGCAGTTCCGCTCCGACCGGTCGCATGCCCACGCGGAACTCGTCCGTCTTCACCTCGCTCGGCACTCCAACGATCATCGAACACTCTCCATGAAAAGGGCTGCCCGTGGGGCGGCTCGCGGAGCCTCCGACGCCGCCCGAGGCTCGCGCCGCCCACATCGAGGGCGGTCCGCGCGCTGCCCGCGACCGTCGCGGGAACCGATGGCGGCGCGGCCGAATCCGCGCGAAGTCGCGATCATACTTCGGGCTCGCGTCGACGAGGGGCGGCGGGGTGCGTCTGCTACATTCCGCCGCTTCGTCGCCGAACGGGTCGGGAGCCCGGCGACGCGTGATCGTCCATTGCCCCGACGCGACTCGGAGTGCGCCATGGTCCCGGCTTCGGCCCGATCGATTCTGCTCGCCGTCTCTGCCCTCGCCGCCCTCCTGCCGGGGGCGTCCGCGCCCGCCGACAACGCGGCGCTCCTCAAGAAGCTCAACGAGCCGCTGGCCCGCATCACCGAGGGCAACCGAAGCTGGAAGCCGCTCTTCGAGGCGATCGCGGCGGTCACCCCGCCGCCGACCGCGGTCGGGCCCGAGTTCAACCAGACCACGATCTGGCCGGGCATGACCGGCTGGTCGGAGGTCTCGACCTGGGCGGCCGCCAACGCCGCGCTCGGGACGGCGATGAAGGAGGTTCAGGAGCGACTGGTTCTCGGCTTGCCGTACGGCGAGGACGCGGTGCCGACGAACCTCCGCGAGAAGGGCCTGTGCACGAGGATCTCCGTCACCGAGGACGCCCGGGTCACCGAGTTTCCCTACCTCGACGGCATCGCCCTGATGAACGCCTGGACCGTCGCGGAGCTCTACCGCCTCTGCGAGGCCGGCTCCTTCGAGGACGCGTTCCTGCTCGGCATCGCCCAGGTCAAGATCCTGCGGCAGATCGCCGACCGCCAGATGTTCGTCGAGAAGGCGTTCGCCATGGAGCGCATGTGCGAAGCGCTCTCGGTGCAGCGCGACGCGATGTGGCGGTTTCTCGACCGCATCCCCGCGACCACCTATCAACGACTTGGCGTGAAGGAGTACCCGTTCCTTCGCCCGACCGACAACGAGCGCCTGAAGCGGCTCGAGATGCCCGAAGGCGACCGCGTCGTCGCGGAGGCGACGATCGCGCTCGGCTTCGACGACAACGGTCAGCCGGTCGCGGATCGGTTCGAGGAGATCTTCGCGGAGATCCAGTCGGCGAAGAAGCCGCTGACCCGCTTCGGCGCCGCGAAGCGATGGCAGGCGATCTCGGCGGTGCACGGCAGCCTCGACGCCTCGAGCACCAAGCTCGTCAACATCTACGACGACTGGTGGCGCCGCTGGCGGATGCGGCAGTACGACGCCATGCAGGATCTCGCCACCGAGCTCTCCCGGACCAACGAGGTCCGCTACGCCGCGGTGGTGCTTTCGATCCTCGACATCCAGTCGCTCTTCTCGCTCCGCAACCGGCTGATCTGCGAGATCAACGGCACGATCCTCTCGGCAGGCCTCTGCGGCTACAAGGCGACCTTCAACGCCTGGCCGGACCTTCCCGCGAAGTACTACGCCGTGTTCGCGCCGAAGCGATTCGACTTCGATCCCTACGACAAGGGCTACGGGTCCTTCGTCTACCGCTACCTCGGCAGCGATCGCCGCCCGATCGACACGCCGCTCGGCCGCGTGTGGGCGACCGGGTGCGTGCTCTACGCGCGTGGGGGCGACCACGCCGACGACGGCTTCACCGAGCACGATCCGACCGGCGAGGCCGGCGATCTGGTGCTGTGGCCGCCGGTCCGGGCGCTGGCCCGCGAGGAGGGGCTGGTTCCCTGAGGCGGCGCCTCGCCGAGCCGAGGCATCCCCGAATCGAGACGCATCGAAACGAACGCCCGTGGGCGGGCGAGGAAATCCGCCCGCCGCGACGCGAGAGCAGAGGAGCCTGAACGGTGACGACGAGCGAGCACTCCGGTGGCCCGAAGGACGGCGTGGAGCGGGTGGTGATCGTGGGCTCGGGCCCGGCGGGATGGACCGCGGCCATCTACGCGGCCCGGGCGAACCTCGATCCAATCTGCCTCGTGGGCGTGCCGAAGAGCGACCCCGCGCCGGTGCTTCCGGGCGGACAGCTCATGCTGACCACCGAGGTCGAGAACTATCCGGGTTTTCCCGATGGGGTGACCGGTCCGGAGATGATGGCCGCCTTTCAGAAGCAGGCCGAGCGCTTCGGCACCCGCGTCGCCCACGAGGACGTCGTCTCCTGCGACTTCTCGTCGCGTCCGTTCACGCTGCGGACCTCCGACGATCGCGAGATCCGCGCGCTGTCCGTGGTCATCGCGACCGGCGCGGTGGCGAACTGGCTTGGCCTTCCCAACGAGATGCGGCTCGCCCGTTCGGGCGGCGGCGTCAGCGCCTGCGCGGTCTGCGACGGAGCGCTCCCGGCCTTCCGCAACCAGCCGCTCGCGGTGGTCGGCGGCGGCGACACCGCGATGGAAGAAGCCGCCTATCTCGCGAAGTTCGGCTCGAAGGTGCACATCATCCATCGCCGCGGCGAACTGCGGGCCTCCAAGACCATGCAGGACCGCGTGATGGCGCTTCCCAACGTCGTCATGGAGTGGCACTCGAAGGTCGCCGACGTGCTTGGCGACGAGAAGATCGAGGCGGTGCTTCTCGAGGATGTCCGCAGCGGCGAGCAGCGCCGCCTCCCGGTGGCCGGGCTCTTCATCGCGATCGGCCACAGCCCCGCGACGGGGTTCCTCGCGGGAAGCGGTGTGGAGTTCGACGAGAAGGGCTACGTGCTGCTGCGGCACCGCGACAGCCGGACCAACATCGAGGGCGTCTTCGCAGGCGGGGATGTCGCCGACCCCAACTACCGTCAGGCGGTCACGGCGGCAGGCATGGGATGCCAGGCCGCGATCGACTGCGAGCGCTGGCTCGCGGCGCAAGGCGTGCACTGAGCCGAGCGGACGCGTCGACCGGGGACCGGAGACGAACCCGCCGACTCGCGGGGGCGCGCGACGCGCATCTGCCGAGACCGCCCTCGTAGACTGTCCCAATGCAAGGAACCCTTCATCGCGGACTCGCCGGGATCGCGATCTCGCTCGCCTGCCTCGCTGGATGTTCGTCCGGGCCGTCGCGACTCGCCGACCCCGTCGCGACGATCGGCAATCCGGGAGAGCCTGCCCGACGCCAGCTGCAGGCGATGAACCAACTCGACGCGACGCCGGAGGATTCCGACTATCTGCGGAGCCTGCGACGCCCCATCACGCTGCCGGGCTACTCGCTCGACGTTCGCAAGGCCGCATTCGAGCGGCTGTGGGAGTACGACCGCGAGGCCCTGGCCAACCAACTCGCACTGACCCTGCCGAAGCAGGAGGACGCGGCCTGGCGGCTCTGGCTCTGCGAACGCATCGCCGAACTGGGCTGGACCGAGATGACGCCGACCCTGATCCGGGCGTGGGCGGCGCCGTCGGCGCCGTGGGTCGATCGCAAGGCGGTTCGCCCCGAGCGGTTGGCCCTCGAGAAGATGTACGGCGCCGACCGTCTCGCGGCGGTGTTGTTGCGCGAGCTGGTGGAGAGCGATCCGGTGGTGCAGGCCAACCTGCGCATGCGCTGCTGGGAACTGCTCATGTCGATCGGACAGGAGCGGACGCTCCGCACGCTCGTGGTCGAGGGTGAGATCGGACCGCGGGATCCGCTGCTGCGAGACATCCGGGCGGTCGTCTCCGAACTCGGCGTGCTGCCTCGGACCCGCGAGGAGATCCTCTGGGCCCGGAGAATCGGAAGCGCCGCGAACGAGGGCTATCGCAAGGAGGCCGTGGCGGCGCTGGCGTTGCTGCCGCCCGAGCGTCGAGAAGGCCTTCGCATTCGCGACCTCAACGTCATCGTCGTCGCCTCGAGGGTGGATCCGAGCCTGCTCGGGGAATCGGACGACTCGCTCTACGATCGCCTCGAGGCGAGGCTCGAGCCCCGCAGCGCCGGCAAGCACCGCGCGAACTTCGAGGGCTACGGCCCCGAGAACTTCACCGAGTACCTGAGGCCGCAGCGCAAGAACCTCGACTGGGCCGACTTCGCGGCGATGCATCTGGCGCTCGATGCCGTCGACGTGCCCGAAGTGCGTCGGCATCTCTTCGACTTCGCGGAGCGAGACATGCTCGATCGCACCACCGAGTTCGGCGGCATGATCTCCCTCGACGAGCAAGGCCGCTTCGAACTGGTCGAGTTCCCGCCGCGATCGCGAAGCGGCGATCTTCGATACGAGGGGCCGCCGGAGCTCTTCGAGGCGCTCGCGACGGGGCTCTTCCACGTCCATCTGCACTGCCAGAAGTTCGACAACGGCCAGTATGCGGGGCCGCATCTGGGCGATTTCCAGATGGCCGACGCGAGCGGCGCGAACTGTCTGGTCTTCACCTTCATCGATTCGAAGAGCCTCGACGTCGATTGGTACCGACACGGTCGCATCGCGATCGATCTGGGTCTCATCGAGCGCCCGGGCTCCTGAGTCGACGCCTCCGGGGCAACCGCACCGATGCAAGTCCTCGTACTGGCGCTCGTCGCGACCGTGATCGTCCCGTCGGCGATGCCGATGCCTCGGGAGATCCCGCCCACGGGCACGGTGCTGGCGGTGGCGTTCGGCCCGG
>JBMSXH010000105.1:0-7376 GCA_049425445.1 Phycisphaerales bacterium
CATCCTCAACGGCGGCAAGCACGCCGACAACACCGTCGACTTCCAGGAGTTCATGATCCAGCCACGGGGCTTCGAGACCTTCTCGCAGAGCCTCCGGGCGGGCGTGGAGATCTTCCACCAGCTCAAGCGGGTCCTGCACGACAAGGGACTCTCCACCTCCGTCGGCGACGAGGGCGGCTTCGCCCCGAATCTCGCCCGCAACGAGGATGCGCTCGAACTGATCGGCACCGCGGTCGAGCAGGCCGGCTACGCCCTCGGCGAGCAGGTGGTGATCTGCCTCGATCCCGCCACGAGCGAGCTCTTCAACGAGGCGAAGGCCCGCGGCAAGCAGGGCTACTGCTTCTTCAAGAGCGAGCCCGATCGCATCGCCACCAGCGACGAGATGATCGACCTTTGGAAGTCGTGGTGCGCGAAGTGGCCGATCCGCTCGATCGAGGATGGCCTCGCCGAGGAGGACTGGTCCGGCTGGACAAAGTTGACCACGACGCTCGGTTCGCAGGTGCAACTCGTGGGCGACGACCTGTTCGTGACCAACCCGGAGTTCCTCGCCCGCGGCATCCGCGAACACGCCGCGAACGCGATCCTCGTCAAGGTCAATCAGATCGGCACGCTCAGCGAGACGCTCGAGGCGGTCGGGCTCGCGATGCGGAACCGCTACGCCGCGGTGATGAGCCACCGATCGGGCGAGACCGAGGACTCGACGATCGCCGACCTCGCGGTCGCCACCAACTGCGGCCAGATCAAGACCGGCGCCCCCTGCCGCAGCGACCGCACCGCGAAGTACAACCGGCTTCTCCGGATCGAGCGTGAGCTCGGCGATCAGGCGACCTTCGGCGTCTGCTGAGCGGCGAGTCCCCCCGCTCCCAGATCCGGCACGTCCACCGCTGCACGCGACCAGGCTCGCCCCCCGTCCGCACGCAACGCCATCACGCGTAGCTGTGCAGGCCGGTGATCACGAAGTTCACGACGATCCAGTTGAAGAGCATCACCGCGGCCCCGACCAGGGCGAGCAGCGCGGTCCAGAAGCCCTTGTCCTTCACACGCCAGCGCACGTGGACGAGGAGCAGGAAGACCACGAACGTCTCGAGCGCGAAGACCTCCTTGGGATCCCAGCCCCAGGGCCGTCCCCAACTGTGGTCCGCCCAGATCGCCCCCATCACGAGCCCGGCCCACAGCATCACGAAGGAGAGTTCCATCAGCACCATGGTGACGCCGTCGAGAACCTCGCCGAAGGATGGCCCCTTCCGATGGCCGCCTCGCTCGGTCCATCCGCCGTCCGCGGTGGTGCCGCCGCCGGCGGTGGCGAGGATCATTCCGGTGCCGCCCGCCCGGGCGTAGGCGGGAAGTCCGCCGAGCAGGCGATGCCCGAGGTAGAGCGCCGAAGTCACCGCCGCCATGAAGATCAGGCAGTAGCTGAAGATGATCACGTTGGTGTGGATGTAGAGCCACACGTCGTGCAGCACCGGCATCATGTTCCCGATGTTGGGATTCAGGTAGACCGGCAGGAAGTGCGCACTCATCAGCGCCACCATGCAGGAGACCGCCGCGCCGAGGGCGAAGAAGCCCTTGAGGGGCGTGCGCCGGACCCAGACCTCGAATCCGATCGCGGCGACCGCGCCGAACCATGCCGCGGTGGTCACCGCCTCGAACATGTTCGAGTTGGGCCAGCGTCCGGCGACGTACCAGCGAAGTCCGACCGCAAAGGTCTGCAGGAGCAGCGCGAGCCCGAAGACGCCGAACCCGAGCCGCAGCGCCGTCGGCCAGCGATAGACGACCGCGATCAGCAGGATCGCGGTGCTTGCGAGGTAGACGAGCCAGATCCAGGTGAGGTTGTTCTGCTCGAAGTACCAGTGTTCCCACGCCAGTCGACCGCGTTCCGGATACAGGTCCGCGTTCACGCCGGGCAGCGTCGCGACCAGCGCCGCGAGCGAGGCGTTCACCCGTGCGGCGTCGCCGCCCATCCAGCCTTCGACGAAGTCGCGCCACTCGCGACGGATCGTCGACGCCACCGCCGGGTCGAGTCCCTCGATCGTCGGCAGCGAGGGCAGCCCGGCGGACTCCATCGCCTTGGGATCGGGCAGCACCAGTTCGTCGAGCCCGTGCCAACGCTCCTGAGGATCGACCTCGGTCGGCGGAATGATGCGAAGCCTCGCCAGGAGCTGAAGCGGATCCGCGAGGAAGAGTGCTCCGCGAATCTCCGAGACCGGCCGCGCGGTCCGAACCAGATCCGCCTCCATGACCCGAAGCAGTTCCTGCACCTCGTCCCGCTTCAGCAGCCGCGGGGAGAAGAGTCCGGTGCGAACCGAGGACTCGAGCCTCGGCCCGAGCGCCGGATCTTCGGCGGCCAGCACATCGGCGATGCGCTGACGCACGTTCTTGTTCTTCACGTAGATCACGTCCGCGTCGGCGTAGGCCTCCGGACGGATCATCATGTCGAGGTAGGTGAAGGCCGGCGACTGCCCTTGGATCTTCCGCGGTCCGGTGATCGAGTGCATCGTCGAGGAGGCGTGCGATCCGAAGCTCTTGAGGCGTCCCTCGACAAGGACCGCCGCGCCGCCGAGCGGCTCGAGATCCACCGCGTCGGCGAACATCGGAGCCGACCCCTCGCCGTCGTCCGACGAGCCCTGCGCATTCGCCGCCGCGTTGGGAAGCAGGCAGCCCGCGATTGCCAGCAGCGCGACCACGATCGGCGGCCACACGGCGACACGGCGCCGGGAAACTCGACGATTCGGCTCACCGATCGAACGGTCCATGCTGCTCATGCCGAACCTCCTGCCATCGCCGGCTCGGGCGCCGGCGACATGGGCACCGACGCCTTCGCCTTCGCCGCGGCCCGCTCGAGGTGCCGTCGCCGAATGACCGGCTTCACGTAGAACGCGTAGATCATCCCGAGCACGGAGATGGTGCAGCCGGCGAGCTGCGTGTAGATCCCGTGCCGATTGCCGACCCCGAGGACGGTGTAGTTGAGTCCGCGGCTCATGCGGTCGCCTTCGCCGCGAGCCGGATCGGGCGGATCCCACTGCGCCTGGAAGTAGGAGAATCCACCGTAGGCGACCGGGTCGTTCACGCTGACCCGCTGCGGTTCGGTCCAACCGCCGTCGTCCTTGAAGCGGATCAGGCTCGTCCAGTTGCGAATGCTGCCGCTTTCGCCGGTGAACCCGCCCACGTGCGCCGTCAGGATGAACTCCTCGAGGGCGATCTCCGCGGGAAGTCGCATGCGCTTTCGCGAGAACAGCACCTCGACCTCGCTGCCATCGGCGAGCCGCACCCGCTGCGGCTCGAAGCGGAAGCGCCGCAGGTAGTCCTCGGGCCCCTCGAAGGCGTACTGGTGGAACCGCAGCCACTGCGATTCGCCGCCTGCGGGGGCGACGCGGATCATCGCGAAGTGCGTGCCCGCGTCGCGATCACGCTGGTTCGGCGGCACGATGAACGGCTTCGACTCGATCCGTGCACGCGGCATGTATCGATCGAGGGTGACGGTCAGCCCGCCCGGAACTCCGACCGAACGGCCCACCCCGAGTTCGATCGACTCGGGCCTCTCGGTGCCGATCGTGTTGATGAGCCGAAGCCGCTCCGGCTCCGGTCCCACCACGAGCGTCAGCAGGGCCATCCCCGTGCCGGGTCGATACTCGACCGCGATCGAATCCTCGATGAGGGCCGGTCCGCCGTGCGCGGGACCCGACATGTCCGGACCGACGTCGCGGGTGAGCCGCGGATCGTCGAAGACCCAGCGACGAACGATCTTCGCGTCGGGCGTGCGGAGTTCGAGAATCGCGATCGACGCGACGCCCGTCGAGAGCGGGATCTCGTCCTGCACCGCCGCCACGCGATAGGCGTATCCGGTCTCGCCGAGGTCGGTGAAGCCGAGATCCTCCTGCGCCAGCAGCACCGAGCGGATCGGCGTCTCCTCGACGAATCCGATCGAGGCGATCTCGAACCGCAGCGTCGGCTCGGTGAGGATCTCCCCGAACGCGGCCTCGCTGTCGACCGTGCGAAACGCGAGCAGGCCGCCGTCGGCGCGACGGCCTTCCGGATCGAGGGCCTGCAGGCGGTACTCGCTGCGCTCGCCGCGATCGCTCGTGATCGTCATGAAGGCGGTCGGATTGAATGGATCCGAAGGCCCGCCGGCCAGGATCCTCGATCGTTCGAGCGCATAGCGGAGATAGCCCGAGACCTCGAAGTCGATCGAGGGAACCGGGTCGTCCGCGGCGACGGCGGGCACCTTCAGATCGATCGGATCGATCGGCATCGGCGCGGCGCCCTCGGACTGGAAGACCCACGAGCGATCTCCGATGTAGTCGTTGTAGAGCGGCAGACCGTCGATCGGCCGCTCGACCCACTCGCGGTCGCCCGGACGCCGCAGGTAGAGCGCCCAGTTCTTGGCGATGTCGTGCTTGAGGTAGAACCACTCCTGCGACTGGTAGCCCAGTTCGAGCCGCAGCGACTCGTCGACGATCGGATTGCCGTTCAGCTTGACCGAACGCTTCATCGGCTGCTGCGGATCCTGCGTGAAGACGAGGTCCTCCGTGTACTCGGGATGATCCGCGATCACCTGCCGCATGAAGCGGTCGCCCGTCGGGGACTCGACCATGACGCTGACGCTGTAGGCACGCTCGCCGGCGTCTTCGCCCGAGAGCAGTTCCCATTCGGGATCCACGTCGACGACCTCGAACGCGTACGCGCCGCGCGGCGTGGAGAGGGTCGCCCGATTGGAGGGAACCGCCGAGAGCACCGAGAGCCCCGGCTCCGGCGCCGGTGCCGCACCGTCGGAACGCACCGCAGACTCGGCGGCCGCGCCATCCGTCCCGCCCTCCGCGAACGAGGCCACGACGAGTCGACGCAGCACCGGCGTGTCGCCCTCGATCTTGGTGCCGAAGTAGATGAAGCTTCCGACCGAGAGGATCAGGATGCCGGTGTGGATCATCCAGACCCCGTAGTTGACCGGCCTGAACGGGATCCGCCGAACGGTGGTGACGGCGATGTTCAGGCAGATCAGGATCACCAGCACGTCGAACGGCCACCAGTGGAACCACTCGAACTCGGTCATCTCGAAGGGACGCCACTGGCGAATCTGCGCGTGCACCCACGCGTCGGGATGGAAGAGGTTCGGATGGATCGGATAGAGCAGCCCCGCGGAGCCGATCGCCATGTAGACGAAGAGGATCGCCAGCAGCACGATGCCGAATCGGACGCTGCTGAAGAGGTCGAGCAGCGCGTGCAGCACGACCGCAGGCGCGCCCCGCCGAGGTGTCGCGGGAGCCGTCGAGGGGTGGGAACTGGGCATCGAAGGGGAGAGTCGAGGGAACGGGAGAGGTCGCACCGCCGCTTGCGGACGACGACCGCGACACGCGGCGTCGCCTTCGCGTCAGGGTCGCGGCTGGATCCGCCAACTCGGCGAGACCGCGGATGCTACGCGCCGCCGCGACCTCCCGCTCCTCGCCGAGGGCGTTAGCATCCCGTCTCCGGGGCCTCTCAATTCGGAGTACGCCGATGCACTTGCCGATTCCCATCGGCCTGCCGCGCCCCGCGCCGCGAGGCCGTCTTGCCATCGCCACCCTCGCAACGATCGCCGCTGCACTCGCCACGATCGGCTGCACCACCGTCGGTCCAGCGGGACTCCGAAGCGGCCGTACCGCGTGGTCTCGGGCGATCGCCGACACCGGCGCCGAGCAGACCCTCCTGTCCATCGTTCGAGGCCGCTTCGGCGAGCCGACCGCCTACCTGTCGGTCTCCGCGATCGCCTCGAACTGGAGGCTGAGCGTCCAGCCATCGGTGAACGCCGGCTTCGGCCCGTCGTCGAACTACGCCGGCAATCTCGTTCCCTTCGGCCTGACCGTCGTCGCGGAGGAGAATCCGACGGTCAGCTACATGCCGGTCAGCGGCGCGCGGTACTCCGCGCAGTTCCTCGCCCCGGTCGATCCGGTGGTGGCCGGCCGCATGGTCTACGCGGGGCTCGATCCCCTGACCGCGGCTCTCACCTTCCGGCTGCTCGTGGGCGAGATCAACGAGATCCATCAGCCGCTCCTGACCCTGCCCGAGCACGAGCCGCGACCCAGTGCGGTCGACGATCGCTTTCTCGAGATCAGCACGACCTTCGGTCGCCTCGTGACCCAGGGCGGCACCTCGCTCGTCCTGCTCGCGGACGAGGAGCCCGCGATCCTCTTTCGACTCGAGCCGCGGCACCGACCGGGGGTCGAGCGGCTCTTCGAACTGCTCGATCTCGCGCCGCCCTCCGCCGCGGAGAAGGTCGCTCAGATGCGGATCTCCACGATCCCGAGGGAACTTCGCAAGGACGAGATCTTCCTGCGCTGCCGATCGATCAACGAACTGACCCGTCTCGCGATGGCCTGCGTGGAGATCCCGGAGGCCGAGCGGGCCTACGCCCTCGAACTCGCGCCCGCCCCCGGGTTCGAGGACATCCTGCGAATCCGATCGGGCACCGCGGCCCCGAGCGATGCCGCGCTGGTGGTGCAGCACCGGGACTTCTTCTACTGGATCGACGACCGCGACATCCGGAGCAAGCAGTTCTTTCAGATGATCGAGCAGCTGCAGACCCTCATGCAGCAGGACCACGAAGGCGGCGCCCCGGTGCTGACCCTCCCGGTTTCGAGCGGCTGATGGACGTTGGACCGGGAGCCCTCTCGATCTAGACTCGCCGCATGGATGCCTCGAGTCTGCCCTTCGATCTCCGGTCGCCACGAACGACGCTCCTCGGGGGGGCGGCGGTCCTCGCGGCGGGCGCCGCCTTCGCCCAGAACGGCGACGTGAGGGACGAGGCCCAGCCGGACGTCATCGCCCAGTTCGCGATCCCCGAAGCGCCGGTGCTCTCGCCCGCCGAGGCTTTCGAGTCGTTCCAGTTGCTGCCCGGGTTCCGCATCGATCTCGTCGCCGCGGAGCCGCTCGTCGAGGATCCGGTCTCGATCGTCTTCGACGAGCTCGGCCGCCTGTGGGTGGTCGAGATGCGGAGCTACATGCCCAACGCCGACGGGCATGGCGAAGAGGTGCCCACCAGTCGCATCCAGATCCTCGAGGATCGTGATGGCGACGGCGTCTTCGAGCACGCGACCACCTTCCTCGATGGCCTGGTCATGCCGCGGGCGATCGCGCCGACCCATGGCGGGGCGCTGCTGATCGAACCGCCATCGCTCTACTTCTGCCCCGACGAGGATCGCGACGGCGTGGCCGACGCGAAGATCGATCTCGGCGTCGCACTCGGGTCCTTCGAGAATCCCGAGCACGCGCCCAACGGGCTCGTGCGCACGATCGACAACCGCTTCGCGCTCTCCGACGGAAGCGTGCTGATCGAGTTCGACGGCCGCGCCGCCAAGGCGATCCCCTGCCCATCGCACGGGCAGTGGGGCGTGGCGATGGACGAC
>JBMSXH010000106.1:0-7345 GCA_049425445.1 Phycisphaerales bacterium
CCGCTCCGAACGCGTCGAAGTCTTCGCGCAGGGCTTCCGGTGCCGACACCAGCACCGTCGCGTTGGCCCGTTCGAGAAGCAGCCGCTGCCAACCGCTCCACTCGAGCACTCCGGCCGCCACGATCCGCCACGGTCGAATCGACCCCTGCCCGGCCGCGATCCATCGATGATGGTCGGGATCGGAGAGACCGCACGACGCAAGTCGCGAGGCGACGTGCCGGTCGATCTCCGCGATCCCGGCCCAGCGGGCCGACTCGGACTCCGGCACGGTCGCGGAGTGCGCCTGCGGATCGAGCCCCTCGCCTCGCAACTCCGCAACCGCCTTCGCGAAGACGGCGGCCCGCGACCACGCCTCGTCGGGCGCCGGCCGGCGGTTCGAACCGAACACCGCCGTCTGGAGCGACTCGTTCGCTCGCATCAGTTCGATCGCCCAGGCGGAACGAACCTCGAGTTCATCGGCGGGCGCGAGCGACTGAAGATCGACGAGGACGACCTCGTCGAGGCGACCGGGCGTGATCACCATGGGCGGAAGCAGCGGGCGACCGGCGCGTTCCGCGCGGTCGTGGATCCTTCGCAGGAACTCGCGACCCGCTCGCGCGCCCGGAAACACCCAGACCTCTTCCGAGGCGTCGAGCTCGCCGCCGGAGGGCTCGTGCTGCTCGACGAACCACTCCGCCGCCACCTCGGGCATCGGTCGTGCCCAGTCCAGGAAGCGGCGTCGATCGCCTTGGCCCGATCCGGAGCCACCGGTCATCCACGCAGAGGCCGCATCGCCCCCTGTCGCGGTGGCTGCGTGGCGTTCGCCCTCGGTTCGTTCCTTCGACTGCGGCACCGCCGGACGGTAGCAGTCTTCTCGCCAGCAGGCGGGCGTCGCACTGACCACACGGCGTCACTGCGACCGCACCGGCGGACCATCGCCTGAAGTCCGCTGCCCCCTACTCCCGCGGCGCGGTCACGAATCCCACCACCGCCTCGCCGTCGCCGATCTGCGCGTCGAGAAGCGACACCCGGCGCCCGTCGGGCAGGTCGAAGCCGCCCGGCAGCGAGAGCCCATCGAGCAGCGCCGAGAGTTCCGCCGAGCCGGCTTCGCCCGCGAGCAGGCGATCGAGCACCGCGCTTCGCACGCCCGCATCCGGCCAAGGCAGCCGCAGTCGCCCGAAGCCTGCGGACGTCCAGCGCAGCGTGACCGAACCGTCCTCGGGCGAGGCAACCGGCTCGGCCTCGAGCACCGCGACACTCCCGAGGTCGACGAGTTCGACCGCGAGGCTCACCTTGCCGTCGGCGAGACGAACCTGCGTGGCCCCGATCGCCTCGGGCCATGCGCCGCGATGCTCGACCCACGGCCGAAGCCGATCGGCCAGCCACGCGTTGAGATCGGCCTCGGTCACACGGATCGCCCAGACCGGCTCCTCGTTGCGGATCTTCGAGAACTCCTCCGCCAGGCGACGCTCGACGGTCCACCCGCGTTCCTTGACCGCCTCGCTCGGCGGAACCGGCTTGAACCACGTCGGCGGCGTGCGAGCCGACCAGAACCCGGCACCGATCGCGAGCGCCAGCACCACGAAGAACCCCAGCACCAGCACCTTGAAGAGACGCTTCATCGCTCGATCCCGGCGCCGAGACCGCTCACGCCGACGTCCCTGAGTCGCCGCCCGGCACCACCCGCCGCAGCGCGGCCTTCGCCATCTGCCCGATGATCGCCACGACGACGATCGTCGAGCCCACGCCGATCGCGAGCATCCAGCCGCCGCCGGGCTGCTTCACGAAGGACTGGATGTCGGTGGCGCCGGTCGATGCCGCGGCGTGGGCGAGCCACACCGCGATCACGGTGCGGGGCGTCATGCCGAGGATCGTTCCGAGAAGAAACGGCGCAAGCCGCACGCCGGTCGCCGCCATCGCGAGGTTCGACAGGGCGAACGGCGAGTTGGGCGGCATGCGCAGCAGCGCGACGACGAGCATCGTCTTCCCGAATCCGTGGCCGATGAGCGACTCGCGCACGACCGCGGCGCGGGGGCGCTTCGCGATGTACGTCTCGACGCTCTGCTTCGCGACGACCCGCGTGACGAGGTAGCCCAGGAACGCACCGCCCGCGAAGCCCGCCAACGCCGCCGGCACGCCGTACGAGAGCCCGAAGACCCAGCCGCCGAGGATCGCCTGCGCATACGTGGGCAGCAGGCCGATGCCCGAGCAGAGTGCGAAGAGGCCGATGTAGATCCAGATCCCCTCACCCGGATGCGAAGCAAGCCATTCGCCCGCCGGGCCGAGCCTCGCGAGGAGCCAGAAGCCCAGCAGCGCCGGCACCGCCGCCCACGCGACGCCGAGCACGCCCGTGAGGATCAAGCCCTTCCGCTCGGTGGCGTCGGGGCTTGGCAGCACGGGCTCGGTCACGATCGGGCTCCGGGACCGTGGGCTTCGGACGGGTTGGCGAAGGCTCGAGTCGGACGTCTCGCGCGAGCCGGCGATCCGCGATCACTCGAGCGCCGCGGCGCCGCCGACGATCTCGGTGAGTTCGGTGGTGATCTTCGTCTGCCGAGCGCGGTTGAAGTCGCGCTTGAGCATGCGGCCAAGGCCCGCGGCATTGTCGGTCGCGGCCTTCATCGCCACCATCCGCATCACCTGCTCGCTCACCACGGCGTCGTTGAACGCCTGGAAGAGCGAGACCGAGACGGTCTTGGGCAGCAGCGACTCGAGCAGGGTCGCCGCATCGGGGCTGAACTCGTAGACCTGCTGATCGGCGGCGCTGGCGGACTCGTCCGCCGCAGGCGGCTGGAGCGGAAGGAGCGTCATCACCTCGGGCACCTGGCGGCTGTTGGAGACGAACCGCATGTAGACGACCCGCACCGCGTCGCACTCGCCGGCGATGAACTCCCGCATGTAGTCGGCCGCGAGCTTGTTGACCGCCTCGTAGGACGGCTTGTCGCCGATCTGGTGCTTCGAGGCGACCTCGAGCTTGGCGAACTTGAAGAAGAGGCTCGCCTTGCGGCCGGCGGTCTCGAGCCGCACGGTGTTCCCGGCGGTGTTCGAGCGGCGGATCGAGGCGAGCGCCGTCTTGAGCACGTTGCCGTTGTACGCCCCGCACAGGCCGCGATCGGAGGAGATCACGAGGTAGACCTCGCGCTTCGGACCCGTCGGCTCCGGACGCATGAGCGGATGGGTGAACTCCCCCGCCGCCGCGGCGAGCTCGGCGCTCAGTTCGCGGATGCGGTCGGTGTAGGGCCGGGTCGCCTTGGCTCGCTGCAGCGCCGCGGTGAAGCGGGCGGTCGCGATCATCTGCATGGTCTTGGTGATCCGCTGAATCGTGCGGACCGCCACCATGCGCTTCTTGATGGTCCTGATCTGTCCCATGGGGCGGGAAGTGTAGCAATCGGGGGTGGGTCGGACGCCGCTCCGACGCGATGCCGTCGCAGGCGGAACGGTCGAAGGGAACCCGCGGTCCAGTCCCCGTCGACGACCTTCCGCCGCCGCATGGGGCGACCTTCGGAGTTCGATCGCGGATCGGCGATCCTCCGACCCCGAGAATGGCCCAAGACCCGCTCGCCGCCGGGCTCGACCGTGTCGCCTCGGCGCCGCATCGGCCTCGGGGTGACCCTCCCCCCTCACACCGCGAAGTACTTCGCCTGCGGGTGGTGGACGATGATCGCGCTCGTCGACTGCTCGGGATCGATCTGCCAGTTCTCGGTCAGCGTGCAGCCGATGCGTTCGGGCCGAAGCAGCCGGAAGAGCTTCTCCTGGTCGCTCATCTCCGGGCACGCCGGATAGCCGAAGCTGTAGCGGCTGCCGCGGTACTTCTGGGTGAAGAGGTCGCGGATCCGCGGCGAGTCGTCGCCGCCGATGCCGAGTTCCATCCGCATCCGCTTGTGCCACATCTCCGCGAGGGCCTCCGCGGTCTCGACGCCGAAGCCGTGCAGGTAGAGGTACTGCTGGTACTCGTTGGCCTCGAAGAGCTCGCGGGCCCGCTTGGACGCCTCGTCGCCGACGGTGACGCAGTGGAAGCCGATCACGTCGCGCTCCGCCGAGTCGATCGGGCGGAAGAAGTCCGCGATGCAGAGCCGCTGCCGGGAGGGCTGCCGCGGGAACGAGAACCGCTCGAGCTCGCGCGACGCGTCCTGCGGATCGAAGACGACGAGATCCTCGCCGTCGCTTGCGCAGGGGAAGTACCCGTAGACGACCTTCGGCTGCAGGAAGCCCTCGGCGATCGCCGCGGCCTTGAGCCGCTCGAAGGTCGGCTCGGCGACCTCCTCGATCTTCCGCTCGTAGGCGGTCTCGTCGTCGGCCTGCCGCTTGAAGCCCCACTGCCCGCGGAAGAGCGCGACGGTGTTGATGAAGGGATAGACCTCTTCGAGCGGGATCGATTCGACGACCCGGCTGCCCAAGAAGGGCGCGACCGGCACCTCGACGTCGCGACGCACGTCCGATCGCGCCGGGGCCGACGGGCCGCCAGAACCACACGCCCGCGTCGGCGCGGCGACGGCCACGCCGCCGGTGTCGGCACCCGCTTCGCTGGCCGCGACCCCGGTCGCCTCTCGGCTACGAGCGATCGTCTCTTCGGCCGCGGCGCGCTTGGCGAGCCGTGCGTCGATCTCCTCGTCGATCGCGCCGATTCTTCCCGACACGAGATGCTCGCAGACCCGCAGGCCGTCGAAGGCGTCCTTGCCGTAGTAGACGCTGCCTTCGTAGACGTTCCGCAGATGGCTCTCGGCGTAGTGCCGAGCGAGCGCCGCGCCGCCGAGCAGCACCGGCACCTTGACGCCGAGCCGGTTCATCTCGACGAGGTTCTCCTCCATCACCATCACGCTCTTCACGAGCAGGCCGCTCATGCCGAGCGCGTGGGCCCGGTGCTTCTCGACCGCCTCGAGCATCGCCGAGAGCGGCTGCTTGATGCCGATGTTGACGACCTCGAAGCCGTTGTTCGAGAGGATGATGTCGACGAGATTCTTGCCGATGTCGTGGACGTCGCCCTTCACCGTCGCGAGCACGATGGTGCCGCGGGTCTCGCCCTGCTTGCGGTCCATGAAGGGCTCGAGGTGGGAGACCGCCATCTTCATGACCTCCGCCGACTGCAGCACGAAGGGCAGCTGCATGCGGCCGCTCGCGAAGAGCTCGCCCACGGTCTTCATGCCGTCGAGCAGGTGGTCGTTGATGATGTCGAGCGGGGCGTAGGTCTCGCGGGCCTTCTCGAGGCACTCGACGAGCCCCCGCTTCTCGCCGTCGATGATGTGGTGCCGAAGCGACTCCTCGAGCGTGCGCTCGACGGCGACCGTCGAGGCGCCGGCGGCCTCGACGTCCTTGAAGAGCTCGATGAAGCGGGCGAGCGGGTCGAACGACTCGTCGGTCACGCCCTCGGGAAGGCCGGTGCCGCCCGCGCTCTCCGCGCGGCGGTCGTAGATGAGATCGAGCGCCGCCTGCACCCGCTCGGGCTCGATGCGGGCGAGCGGCAGGATCTTCGCCGAGTGCAGGATCGCCGAGGTCATGCCCGCCTTGACGAGTTCGTCGAGGAAGACCGAGTTGAGGACGACCCGCGCCGGCGGCCGCAGGCCGAACGAGACGTTCGAGAGCCCGCAGGTGATCTGGCACTGCGGGAACGCCTCGGAGATGCGCCGCGTGCCCTCGACGAGTTCGAGCGCACTGCGGCGGTCGCTGTCCATGCCGGTCGAGATCGGCAGCACCAGCGGATCGAAGAGGACGTCCTCCGCCGCGAGGCCGTGCACCTCGACGGCGCGTTCGAGGCCGCGCTTGGCGATCGCGAACTTCCGTTCGGCGGTGCGGGCCATCGCCGACTCGGGATCCTCGTCGATCGAGCCGATCACGAGCCCCGCGCCGTAGGTCTTCGCGAGCCGGCAGATCGCGTCGAACTTCTCGTCGCCATCCTCGAAGTTCGCGGAGTTGATGAGGCACTTGCCTGGCGCGTGCTTGAGGCCAGCCTCGATCGTCGCGATCTGCGTCGAGTCGATCATGAGCGGCGCGTTCACCTGCCGAACCAGCCGCTTCACGACCTCGCCCATGTCGGCGGCGTTGTCGCGGCCGGCGTAGTCGACGTTGATGTCGAGGACGTTCGCGCCTTCCCGCGACTGCTCGCGGGCGAGCGAGACCATGCCGTCCCAGTCCTCGCTCTCGAGCATCTTCTTGAACGCCCGGCTGCCGGAGGCGTTCAGGCGCTCGCCGATGTTGAGGAACGAGTTCTCCTGGCGGTACTCGACCGGCGCGTAGCTCGAGGTGCACGCCGCGAGCGGCTGCGGGCTGCGCGGCGCGGGCGTGAGGCCGTCGGCGATCTTCGCGAGCGCCGCGATGTGCGCCGGCGTGGTGCCGCAGCAGCCGCCGATCACCGCGACGCCGAGCTCCTCGACGAAGCGCCGCACCGCGTCGGCCATCGGCGCAGGGCTGAGCGGGAACGAGGTCTTGCCTTCGACGAGAAGCGGCAGCCCCGCGTTGGGGACGACCGAGATCGGGCGATCCCAGTGCTTCGCAAGCCACTCGACGTGCTCGGTCATCTCGACCGGACCCGTCGCGCAGTTGAGGCCGAGCGACGCGATCGGATAGCCGCGCAGCGCCGTCGCCGCGGCGGCGATCTCCGCGCCGAGCAGCATCGTGCCGGTCGTCTCGACGGTGACGCTCACCATGATCGCGACGTCCTGCGGGGTCTTGCCGCGATCCTCGAGCGCCTTGAGGCACGCGTTCACCGCGCACTTGATCTGCAGCAGGTCCTGGCAGGTCTCGATGAGGAACGCATCCGCGCCGCCGTCGATGAGGCCTCGCGCCTGCTCGGCGTAGCTCTCGAGCATCCGCTCCCACGAGACCTGGCCGAGGGTGAGGAGCTTGGTGCCGGGCCCCATCGAGCCGAGCACGAAGCGGGGCTTGTCCGCGGTCGCGAACTTCTCGCACGCGGCGCGAGCGACCTCGGCGGCCTCCTTGTTGAGGGCGTAGGTCCAGGAGACGAGTTCCTCGTCGAACTCGGCGAAGACGAGCTGATTGGCCCCGAAGGTGTCGGTCTCGACCGCATCCGCCCCCGCCTCGAGGTAGCTCTCGTGGATCTGCTGGATGAGCTCGGGGCGGGTGCGGACGAGGACGTCCACGCAGTTCTCCCGCCCGAGGTAGTCGCCCTCGACGGTGAGGGGCATCGACTGCAGGGTCGACCCCATCGCCCCATCAAGGAGGAGGACCCGGCGTCCGAGCAGGTTCAGAAAGGTCGAAGGCATGGACGGCGGAGTCTAGATCCGCCGCTCGCACCCTTCAACCGTTCATGCGGATGAACGGATGGATCGGGAGTTCCCGGACCCCGCCCGCTCGCCGCGAACGCCGAATCACCGCTGGATCGGGGGCCGGGGCGGCGCTCGCTCCGGCTTCGAAG
>JBMSXH010000107.1:0-7339 GCA_049425445.1 Phycisphaerales bacterium
CCACGATCACCCAGCCCCCGAACACGATGAAGAACCAGCTGAAGGCGACGGTCACCACGCCCGGCACGAGCGTGTCGCCGGCGCCGCGAAGCGCGCCGCTGTAGACGATGCCCACCGCATCGAGGATCTGGAAGACCGCCGCGCAGACCAGGAGCTTGGCGCCGATGGCGACGATCGCCTCGACGGTCTCCGCGGGGGTGTCGCCGCCCGAGACGAAGATCCGCACCAGTTCGTCACGCCCCAGCAGGAAGAACGCGCCGCACGCGGTCATCCACACGACCGCCATCGCCAGCGCCGTGCGGGCGATCCTCGCGGCACGATCCGGATCGCCGGCCCCGATGTAGCGGCCGACGAGCGCCGTGGTCGCCACCCCGAATCCGACCGCCGGCATGAAGGAGAGATGGACGTAGCGCATCGTCGCCCAGCCCGCCGCCATGTGGTCCTCGCCGAAGCGCCCGACGAGCACGCTCATGAAGATCGTCCAGCAGACCAGTTCGTTGCCGAACTGCGCCGCGGCGGGCGTTCCGACCTTGAGGAGATCGCGGATCGGCCCGAGCCCGCATCGCCAGGCGGTTCGCGTGCCGAGTTCTCGATGCAGCCTCGGGCCGAGGAAGACCGCCAGCGGAATCGACGCCTCCACCGCCACTCCGATCGTGGTGCCGATCGCGGCGCCGACGAGTCCAAGCGGCGCGACGCCCGGCACGCCGGGAAGACCGAGGGCCGGCACGCCGGCGTCGCCGAAGACGAGGGCGTAGCTCGCGAGGACGTTGACGAGGTTGCCCGCGAGCGCCGCCACGGTGACCACCTTCGGCCGATGCAGCCCGAAGAAGAGATGGCTCATCGCCTTCGCGACGAGGAGCAGCACGCCCCCGAAGAGCATGATCCGCCCGTACGCCGACTCCGCCGCGACGAGTTCCGGCGAATGCCCGACTGCGGCGAAGGCCCATGGCAGGATCGCCGCGAAGGGAAGCAGCACGAGCACCCACGTCGCGAGCGAGATCCACAGCCCCGCCCAGCCGTAGGCGGCGACGCGTCCGAGCCGGCCGGCGCCGAGATTCTGCGCCGCGAAGGTGTTGACGACGGTGAGCAGCCCGAAGACGAACGAGATCGGCGTGAAGGACCAGATGCCCCCGTTGCCCTGCGCCGCGACCTCGAGCGGTCCGATCTGCGCGACCATCAGGCTGTCGACGAACTGCATGAGCGTGTAGCTCGTCATCGTGACCACGGTGGGCCACGCCTGCGTCCACACCTCGGCGATGGCGCCGCGGGAACGCGAGGCTTCCGCGGCGGCGTCCATCTCAGGCGGTCTCCGCCGACTCGGCGAGCCGCGCGAAGCGTCGCGGCAGAAGCACGTTCATCAGCAGCGGCACGAGGAGGATGGTGAAGACCGTCGAGACGAGGAGCCCGCCGACCACGACGCTGCCGATGCCGCGGTAGAGCTCGCTGCCGGCGCCAGGCATGAGGACGAGCGGCAGCATGCCGCCCACCGAGGTGAGCGTGCTCATGAAGATCGGCCGGATGCGGGTGCGCACGCTCTCGGCGATCGCCTCGCGGGGCGGCAGCCGGCCGCCCGAGGCCTTCGCCGCGGCGTCGGCCGAGGCGCTCAGCCATCGCAGATCGGGCGTCTCGCCGTCTTCACCCCGCATGAAGTTGAGGGCCTGATGCACGATCAGGATCGCGTTGTTGACGACCACCCCGATCAGCAGGACGAAGCCGAGCATGGTGAGGATGTCGAGCGTCTGCACCGGCATGTACGGGTCGGTCACGCTCCAGAGAAAGACCCCGAAGAGCGCCGCGAAGCCGCCCACCGTCGCCAGCGGCACCGCGAGCATGATCACGATCGGCAGGCGGAAGCTCTGGAAGAGGATCGCGATCAGCAGGAAGACGACGACGAGCGCCAGCCCGAAGCTCGATCCGAACGCCCCGAGGAGCGTGCCGTCTCCAAGGAGCGTCCGCCGGATCGACGCGAGCTTGCTCGCGCTGCCGGCGACCGTCACTTCGACGGTCGGCGGAATCACCCCGCCCGCCGCGAGCCCCGCGAGCGTCTCGTCGATCGAGGCGAGCGCCGTCTCGAGGGCCATGCGCGGCGGCGGCGTGACCTGCAGCGTCACCGCGCGGCGACGATCGACTCGATTGATCTGCGGCACCGCCGGCGCCTGCGCGATGGTGGCCAGTTCGCCAAGCGGCACCACGACCCCCGCAGGCGTCGCGATCGGGAGATCGCGCAGCCCATCGAGGCCCTCCGGACGCGGGCTCGCGGCATCGACGAGGTAGAGGTCGATCGTGTCGCCGGCGGAGCGGTACTCGCCGAGATAGAGGCCTTCCCCCGCCGCCTGCACGCTCTGCGCAAGCTGGTCCGGCGAGAGCCCGACCTCCGCGAGGCGGTCGTATCTCGGAAGCACCTGCACCTCGGGGCCGGTGAGGTTGAAGTTCGGCGGATCGGGCTGGATCGTGCCGGGACCGAAGGCGCCCATGAATGCGCCGAAGGAGGCCCCCGCGGCGCGGGTCACCTCGGAGAGGTCGTCCCCGGAGAACTCGATCTTGATCGCGGCGCCGCTCGCGCCGCCGATCCGGAAGAGCGGCACCTGGAAGCCGAAGGCGAGGACGCCCGGCAGTTCGCTGCCGCGGGTCGCATGGGCGAGCAGCGGCACGTTGTCGGTCGCCCGCTGATCGTCCTCGGCGATCGCGCCGTGGAACATCGTGCCGCCGCGGCTCACGAGGAAGTAGTTCTGGATCGGCGCCGGCACCACCGGCGGTCCAGGCTGGCCGGTCATCCAGTCGCGGGTCGGGATCTCCGGCAGCGCCGCAACCGCCGCCGCACGTTCGGGTGAACCCGGCGCGGTCCAGCCCGCCTCCCAGAAGGGACGCACCGTCGCCTCGACGCGCTCCGCGAGTTCCGCCTGCTTCTCGAGGTTGTAGCCCGGCGGAGGCAGCATCAGGCCGAACACGAGGTTGCGGTTGCCGCTCGGAAGGTAGTCCGCGGGCGGGGCGAGAAAGAAGCTTCCCGCGAGGCTTGCGCCGCTCAGGACGATCACGAGCGCGAGGCTCGCGATCCTGCTTCCGCAGAGCCGGTGGACGCCACGGGCGATGAACGCCGGAATCCGCGCCGGCTTCGCGGCCCGCGTGCCGTCCCGCGAGCGCAACAGCCTGGCCGCCGCGCACGGAACGACGGTCACCGAGACGACCAGGCTGAACGCGACCGCCGCGACGATCGCGAGGCCGAGATCCGCGAAGAGCTGCCCCGCCTCCTCCTCGATGAGCAGGATCGGCGCGAAGACGATCACGGTGGTCAGGGTCGCCGCGAGGACCGCGCCCCACACCTCCCGCGCCCCGTCGAAGGCCGCCTGCATCGGCGACTTGCCCATCGAGAGATGTCGATCGATGTTCTCGAGGACGACGATCGCGTTGTCGATCACCATCCCCACCGCGAACGCCATGCCCGCGAGGCTCACCACGTTGACGCTGCGCCCCAGCGCCACCATCGCCACCACGGTGGCGACGATCGAGATCGGGATCGCGAGGCCGACCACCACCAGCCCGCGCAGCGAGCGCAGGAAGACGACGAGGATCGCGACCGCCAGCGAGCCGCCGAGCCAGATGTTGCCGATCACGAGCTCGAGCGCCTGATCGATGTAGACGGTCTGATCGAACGCCTGCTCGAGCTTGAGGTCGCCCGCAAGCCCCATCGACCTCGCGCTGCGCTCGAGGAGGCCGCCCGGCTCGTTCATGGCCCGAAGCTCGGCCTTGATGCCGTCCATCACCTCGATGACGTTGGAGCCGGGATCGCGCTGGGCGTTGAGCGCGATCACGGGACGCCCGCGATTGCGCACGAAGGAGTCGGGGCGTCGGTAGTCCTCGGCGACCTCCGCGACGTCGCGCAGGAACACCGGCCCCGCCGGCGACTCGGCGACGACGATTCCCTCGAGATCCTCCGGCGCGCCGGCCTGCCCCATGGTGCGGAGCCGCACGTCGAACTTGGCGTCCTCGACGAGCCCCGCGGAGACATCGCGGTTGGCCGCGACCACGGCCCGCCGGACGTCGCTCACCGACAGCCCGAGCCGCGCGAGCGCTTCGGGATCGAAGCGGATCCGCACCTGGCGTTCGCGTCCGCCAAGCACGTTCACCTCGGAGACGCCGGGGACCCGCTCGAGCCGCGGCTTGATGCGATCCTCGACGAAGTCCTGCAGCGTGCGGATGTCGAGGTCCGGATCGCTCGTCGAGAGCACCATCCACGCGATGTAGTCGCGGTTCTCCGGGTCCGACGCCTCGACGACCGGCTCGTCGGCGGTGTCGGGATACCTCGCCACGCGGCGAAGGCGCTCGCTCACCTCGCGCAGCGCCTCCTCCTTGTCGATGCCGAGTTGGAACTGCAGGCGGATCGTGCCGACGCCCTGAGCGCTCGTCGAGGTCATCTCCTCGAGCCCGGAGATCCCCTTGAGTTCGTCCTCCTGCGGATCGACGATCTCGCGTTCCACCTCTTCGGGGCCTGCGCCGTCCCATCGGGTCGACACCGACACGACGGTGTCGTCGATGGTCGGCGTGAGCTGGATCGGAAGTCGCCTGACCGCGACGAGCCCCGCGAGCAGCAGGAGCACGACGAGGCTGACGACGGTGACGGGCTGCCTGATCGCGAGCCGGATGATGCCCATCGCGGATCAGCCTCCCGTCGCCGCGACCGGCGTCATCGGCATGAGCCGCTCGTTGCCCTCGACGACCACCTCGTCGCCGGCGGCGAGCGCCCCGGGCCGGATCGCCCAGCGGTTTCCGAGCGGGAAGGCCAGATCGACCGGCGCAGGCATCGCGACCGACGCCCCTTCCGGGCCCGGCCGAAGCACCCAGACCACCGGGCCGGTGTCGCGGAAGAGGATCGCATCCTTCGGCACCACGAGCCACGGCTCCTTCGCGCCCGACGGCACGTAGGCCGACGCGGACATGCCCGGCAGCAGACGGCGGGCCGGATTCGCGAAGAGGCCGATCGCGGTGAAGGTCCGTCCACGGCGCTCGACCTCGGGCACGATCCGCAGCGAGTCGAGTTCGATCGTCTCACCGGTCGCGTCGATCGCGAGAATCGCCCGATCGACGGGTGGGGCCTCGCGCGCGTCTCGGGCGGCCGCCTCGACGATCGACTGCGGAAGGCTCAGCCACGCCTCGAGCCGATCGAGTTCGACGATCGAACCCACCACCCCGCCCGCGGGAAGCCACTGCCCGGGTTCAACCAGTTGCGAGACGACCACCCCGTCGAAGGGTGCCCGCACCGTCATGTCGGCAAGGCGTCGACGCAGCAGCGCGATCCTCGCCTCCACGACCGCGGCGTCGCGCTTGGCCCGCTCGAGCCTCGCGGCGGCGATCTCGCGGGAAGAGCGCGCGTCGAGCAGTTCCCGCTCGTTCGCGGCTCCGGCGGCGCGGCTCTCCTCGACGAGCGCCAGGTCGCGGATCGACTTCCGTGCCTCGGCCTCGCGCTCGAGCACGTCGGCGTGCGCCGCGGCCAGTTCGGATTCGGCGAGCAGCAGATCGAGTTCGAGCCGCGCGGCATCGAGCCGTGCCAGCGGATCGCCCATCCGCACCGAGACCCCCTCCTCCGCCAGCACCTCGACCACGATTCCGGGCTCGACGCTCGCCGGACTCGACGCCCGCGGCGAGCGAAGCTCGGCCGTCACCTTGCGACGGGGGGCCACCGACTCGACGACGACCTGCTCGACCCGCACGAGGGTCGCGGGAGGTGCCGCCGCCTCGGCGACACGAAGGATTGGCAAGCAGGTCGCGATTCCTGCCGCGAGCAGGGCGACCGGTCGGGGGCGGGGCATCGGCGTGGGGACTCCGGCTGCGAGGAGGTCGAGTCGGATGCGGGCGGCGCTGCCTCTCGCACTCGCCTTGAAGGGCGGATGATATCGGCGTCCTCGCTACGATCTCCGCCCTTTCCCCTCGAAGGGGATCCCGAGGCGACGCGCCCGACTCCGGGCGATCGGCGTCTCGCGATCGCCTCGAGGTTCCCGCCGGAGCGACTCTCGTGGAATGCGGCATCGTCGGCTTGCCCAATGTCGGCAAGAGCACCCTCTTCAACGCCTTGACCGCCGCGGGCATCGAGGCGCAGAACTATCCCTTCTGCACGATCGAGCCGAACGTCGGCGTGGTCGCGGTGCCCGATCCGCGGCTCGCCCGGATCGAGGCGCTGATCAAGACCCAGAAGGTGATTCCCGCGTCGGTGCGGCTCGTCGACATCGCCGGCCTCGTCGCCGGCGCGAGCCAGGGAGAAGGCCTCGGCAACAAGTTCCTCGCCAACATCCGCGAGGTCGACGCGATCCTGCAGGTCGTCCGCTGCTTCGAGGACGACGACATCGTCCACGTCTCGGGCTCGGTCGATCCGATCCGCGACATCGAGGTGATCGGCACCGAACTCATGCTCGCCGATCTGCAGCAGATCGAGGGCGCCCTCGACAAGGCGCAGCGGCAGGCCCGCTCGGGCGACAAGGAGGCGAAGCTGCGGGTCTCGGTGCTCGAGCGCTGCCTCGAGTGCCTGAACGCCGGCAGCCCGATCCGGAGCCTCGACTTCACCCCCGAGGAGTCGGCGGCGGTGCGATCGTTCGGATTCATCACCGGCAAGCCGGTGCTCTTCGTCTGCAACGTCGACGAAGCCCGCATGGACGGCTCGGGGCCGCTGGTCGCGAAGGTCCGCGAGTACGCCGCGGCGAACGGCGGCGAAGTGGTCGTGGTCTGCGCGAAGATCGAGTCCGAACTCGCCGAACTCGCCGCCGAGGACCGCGCCGAGATGCTCGAGTCGCTCGGCATGGCCGCACCGGCCCTCGCGGTGGTCGCCCGGGCGGCCTATCGCCTGCTCGGCCTGCAGAGCTACTTCACCGCCGGCCCCAAGGAGATCCGCGCCTGGACGATCCATCAGGGCGACACCGCCCCGAAGGCCGCCGGCGTCATCCACGGCGACTTCGAGCGGGGATTCATTCGCGCAGAGTGCTTCTCGATCGAGGATCTCGAGCACTTCAAGAGCGAGAAGGCGATCCGCGAGGCGGGCAAGCTTCGCAGCGAAGGCAAGGACTACGTCGTCCGCGACGGCGACGTGATCCACTTCCTCTTCAACGTGTGACCCTTTCGGACCGGGTCCGATTCACGAGTCCATCGCGACCGTGCTCGACCTTGAACCGGTCGGTGCATTCGGATGGTTCGATGCCGGCTCGCCGATCGAGATGCGACCTCGAGCCGCGGAGTCCACGCCGCGACGGGCGGCCTCAAGGGGTTCGGACCACACGGAACCCGTAGCTGCTGCTGCCGATCTCCGCCGCCGCTCGGCTGCGGCTCGCGGCACGACCGTAGCGCGACACGAGGCTCC
>JBMSXH010000108.1:0-7313 GCA_049425445.1 Phycisphaerales bacterium
ATCACGTCCACTCCGAGGGAGTTCGGGCGACCGCTGCCCCGCGTCGGCCCTCCAACGGCGCCGGCTCGGGTTCCGTGGCGATGTCGATCGTCGGCCCTCGTCGCCGCCGACCTCCAAGGCGTTCGTCCGGCATCGACGCGGGCCCCGGTGGCGCCTTCGGCGGCTCGCCCCGGCGGAATCTCGAAGTACCTTTCGGGGATGAGACCCCGTCGCGATCGAGCCTTCACGGTCCGCACCCGCACCGAAGAAGCCGAATCGCGTCCTGAACCGCCTCTCCGATCGAACGGCCGCCGACGGCGCGCGAGGCATGCCTCGGTCGCCCTCGGCTCGATCGTCGCGCTCGGTCTCTCGCTCGCCTGGTTCGACGCATCGGCGGCGGCGATCGCGCCCGCCGCCGCGCCCGCCGCGGCCGCTCCATCCGCCTTCGACTCCTTCGATCGTCTCGCGACGAGGCATCTGGTCGAGGCCCGGGATCGCACCCTCGCCGCCTGCCGCGAACGCGGAATCGACCTGCCCGGCGACTTCATCGCGTGGATCGACGGCGACCCCATCGTCAAGGCCTCGGTCTACGGCTGCCGGAACGATCCGCTGCCGGTCCTGCTCGGGCTTCGCGCCCTCGAACTCGATCTCGGCGAGCAGGTCGTGCGGCGCGACTACACCCAACTGGCCCTCGCGTTCGCGATCCAGGGGTCCTATGCGCCGACGGGCCGGAAGGCCTCGGACTGGAACGACGGCGACGGCGGCAGCCAGCCGGTCGAACTTCCAGACGTCTCGCCGCGACCGCCGCTGTCCCTCGTGATTCCCGGCGATCCTCGCACGCCGGTCGACACCAGAGACCCGTCGCGCACCCTCGATGCGTTCGACCACGTGATCAACTTCCTCGAAGACCACGCCCCGATCGCCGTGGAGATCGAGACCCGCGAGCTGCCGCCCCTCGAGTACGACGAGCGCGGCGTCGCGAAGCCCCGCGGCAAGCCGGTGACGGTGTCGAAGACGATCGAGCGTGGCCTCGTCGGTGCCGACGTGATCGCCTCGCCCGCGCTCCAGGCGGAGTTCAACGAGTACCTCGCCGCCCACGGACACCCCGAGGTTCGGATCGACTGCGGCGACCACGTCGTGCACTGGAAGTCGACCGAGGCGGTGAAGGACAAGGACCTCCGCGCCGCGATCAAGTCCGCGCACGATCTCTTCCACGACGCCTACCGCGCCAAGGGCCGCATGCCCGCCGAGCGCGATCGCGCTCCGACCCCGAGCGAGTCGATGGCGTGGTTCATCCGCAACGACCGCCACGACTTCAGCGGGACCGATCGCGAGTGGCCGAAGTTTCCGCTCCAGGCCCCCTGGCCGGTGCTGCTGATGCTCGCCGCCGACGACCAGCCGCTGCGGGAGCGCGAGGCGATCTGGGAGCGGTACCGCGACGCGGGCGAATTCCGCACCTACGGCGAGTACATCGGCGGCATTGCGCAGCAGTTCGACATGCAGTCCGCCCGTCGGGTGAGCCCGTTCCCCTTCAGCTACGGCTCCATCCAGATGATGTGGAAGGACGGCGGCGTCTGCGGAACGATGGGCAACATCGGCGCCCGGACCAACCGCATCTGCGGCGTGCCGGCGTCGACCGCCGGGCAGCCCGGCCACTGCGCCATCGTCTTCATGGAGCACGATCCGGCGACCGGCGCCTTCCGCTGCAAGGGCGGGCAGTACGCCACCGGCGGCGACGAGGTGACCACGGTGCACGCGGGATGGAACTACGACGACGTCGGCGGACGTCGGCCGATGGTGTTCCATCAGTCCGTGGCGTGGGGCGTGAACGAGGGCTTCGAGTCGTTCCTCGACGCGCTGGTGCTGCGGCGGGCGTGGGACCGCCTCGAGACGACCGAGCGTGCGGCGCGATGCGAACGGCTCGTCGAATGGTCGGTGCAGCGGAACGCCTACGCCCTGCCGCTGGTGACGGCCGCGATCGACGCCGCACCGGACGCCATCGCCGCGATCGGGTTGCTCGATGCCTTCAATCGCGCCTTCGAGCCCCACGCCGATCGAACGGTGGCGCTCTACGCCGCCACCGTGCGCGATCTTGCGCATGCCCGCCTGCTCGAACTGCCGCCGCCGGCGACCCGGGAGTCGATCGAGCGTCTCCTCGATGCGCTCGAGCGGCAGGGCTGTGCGAATCCGCGTCTGCTCGCCCGCTGCTGGCAGGACCTCGGCGGCGACGCGTTCCTCGCCGAATCGACGACCGCCGCGCGGCGATATCTCGATGCGGACGATCGCATGAAGAGCAAGCGGCCGTCGGAGCGGTTCGCGAGGATGGTCGACGGATGGTCGAAGTCGATTCGCGCTCCGGCCCACCGCAAGGCGTGGGCCGACGCCATGCTCGAGACCTTCGCGGGGCGCGAGCTTCTCGTGATCCGCGGCAAGAAGTCGGTCGATCCTTCGGTCGTGAAGCTCTCGAAGCTCGCCGGTCGCCCGACCCCGACCGTCGAACAGCTCGAAGCGTCGACCTCGACGGGCTCCACCTGACTTCGCGTCGAGTCGCGTCGCAACACGGCCTCCGGCCTCGGGCGAACCACCTCAAGTTCGACCGAACTTCGTGATCGCCATCGAGCGGGACGGCCGCCCCGGGTAGCGTCGGCGAGGTCTCGGAGAACGCCTGCGCCGTCGTGGCGGGCTCGCCGAGGTCGGCGCCGAATCGCGCGGCTCGTGCCGCCACGGATCAGGAGACGCCATGAACCGCCCTTCCCGTTCTTCACTCGCCATCGCGCTGGCGGCCTCCGGCGGCTTCGCCGCGATCTGCCCCGCCGACTTCATCGGGTACGTGTTCGACACCTACGTCGTCAACGTGAGCGGCGTGGATCACTTCGTCTGCGACATCTATGGGCAGTTCGACGATCCGCTCGACACCGTCACCTCGGTCTTCAACGCGAACATCGCGACCGTCACCGGTACTGCCTTCCACCACAACGACTTCGAGACGCTCGCGGGCGGACCTGGCACCTGGGGGATCTGGGCGACGGCGAACCTTCCTCAGCTCGGCCTGGTTCCGACCAACGACTCCTTCGTGATGATCGGAGGCCCGCTCTCGCCCGGCGCGGCCAACACCACCTCGCTCGAGGGCGTCTTCGATCCGCCGACCGCGCCCATGCCACCGGCCAACTGCGGATGGTTCAACGCCGAACCGTCCAATCTGCAGGGACGCGTGGCGCCCGAGACTCTCCGCACGCAGATCGGGCGGTTCGTCCTCGAGTCGTTCTCGAGTGGTCCGATCATGACCTTCGCCGCCAACCTCGCCTACGACCAGGGACCGGGCACCGACATCCGCTACGCGTGGGACGGAGGACAAGGCTCCGGTCCGACCACGACGATCGAGCTCATTCCGACCCCCGCGGCGGCCACGGTGCTGCTGGCCCTTTCGATCGGCGCTCGACGCGACCGACGACGCGGTCGGAACTGAACGCTCGCGTTCGCGACCACCACCACAACTCCGCCGCCTCGGGCCATGATTCGTCTGGTCGCCCGGGCGGTTGTCCACGGCACTCCCCCGCTTCGGCCGATCGTCACTCGATCCGTCGGGGCGACGCCGGCCTGGAGGCGCTCGCGATCGGCGAGGACGGCCTCCGCCGTCGACGACGCAAGCACGCGCGGCTCGCCTCGTCGCTCGACTGCAGACTCCGCGGCCTCGGGTCACGCGGCCCATCGGCGGTATCCGCCGCATCGCGAGCCGGCGGCGTGGCCGCGCCTGCACAGGCGCTCGGCCGTTGCGGCGGCGGAGTTGGGGTGATTTTGATTCTCTCCGAGCGCGTTCTGTGACATACTTTGCCGTGCCCATCCGCATACGGGTCCTGCCCGTCGCACGGCTGGCACCCCCTGTCACGCCCCCTTCGAGAAAGAACGAACATGGTCATGCCTGACTCGATGCCGTCCCGCGCCTTGGGATCTGCTGCCGCCCCCTCCCGCCTTGCCCGCTACTCCGCGATCGTCGCGGCCACCGGAGCGTCGACGCTCGCCCACGCGGCGATCGTCAGTTCCGGTGCTGGAGTGGTGGCAACCGTCAACACCACCACCGCCCAGCAAGGCTTCACGTCCGGTCCGGGCGGCACGACGTGGCATCGCACGACCAACACGCAGGTGTTCGCGGTCAACGGTCGGAACTTCTCGATTCAGGCTTTCAACCAGCGAACGGTCGGCGTGCCACGCCTCATGGGCGGAGCCTTCGGCGGCACGGCGAACGTGGGTGTGGGCGGCCCGAGTGGAGTGCCGATCGAAATCACCAAGTTGGCTTCGGGCGCCGTCGTCGGTGGTGGCGGGACCTCGTTTTTCCGCCGATCCTCGTACGGCGGCCTGCCGCTGCTCGGCCAACGGTTCGACCAGGGCATCTTCACCGCGAACCCGCCCGTAGGCGCCGCACAGCCAGGTGTGAATGGCACGGTGAAGAACACCGGGAACTTCATCGTGAGCGGCACCGCCACCCCCACGGGTGAGATCCGCGGCTACGTGGGCTTCCGCCTGACCAACCTCGCTGGAGGGGTCAGCACCATGTACGGCTACTTCGACGTGGGCTACAACTGGACGACCAACACGGTGACCGTCTACTCGTGGTCCTACGACGACACGGGCAACCCGATCACGATCGGCACGCCATCCGCCGTCCCCGGCGGCGCGGGCCTCGCAGCGCTCGCCTTTGGCGCGGCCGGTCTCCGCGGCCGTCGCCGCAGCCGCAACTGATCGATCGCTGTCGCGATCACCACCGCGACTCCGCCGCCTCGGGCTGCCAGTTCTCTGGAAGGCCCGGGGCGGCGTTGCGTTGAGCGTGACGGCTCACACGTGGACCGTGTCCTCCGTCGCCCGCCCTCTCCCCATCCTCGTCATGACCTCCGCCACGCATTGCAGGTCGCGCTCGGCGTAGACCGATCGAGCACCGTCCGACGGCCGCGAGCGGGGACGCGCGGCAAGAAGCCCGGTTTTCCGCGGCAAATTCCGAACCTCAGGACCGCCTCGCAGGCGCATCGCAGTAGGGTTTGGGAGTATGCCCTCGATTCCGTCGAGCCATCGACGAGGGCGGCTCAGCATTCAGAGGTTTCGAGAGAGAAGACCATGTCAATGGGAGAGAAGTCCATGTCGATGGGGTTTCGTTCGGTCGTGCTCGCCTCGGCGTCGATCGCCGCCGCCGCCTGTTCGCTCGATGTCTCGGCCGCGGTGCTGGTGAAGTATCCCTTCGACAACAACGCCGACGGCTCGAGCGGCTTCGCCTACTCCACCTTCGATTCGGGGGTGTTGGCGAGTTCCACGGTTGCGGCGGGTGCCGGTCTCGGCCAGTTCTCGGTGGGCACCGACAGCTGGAGCGGAAGCGTGCAGGTCCTGAAGACGGGCCCCGGGACCGCCGTCCCCGGCGCGACCGCCGCGACAGCCCTCGCCAACAACTGGTACTTCGAGTTCACGCTCACCCCGACCTCGAGCATGGACATCCGTTCGATCGAGGCGGACTGGAGCCGCGGCGGCACCACCGCCACGCGAGGCTGGTTCGTGCGCTCGAGCCTCGACGGCTATGCGAGCGACCTGTTCGCGAACGAGACTCCCGTCGGCACGTCCTTCGGCCTGCAGCATGCAGGCTTCAACATCAGCGGCTTCACCGGACTGACTTCGGCCGTGACCTTTCGGTTCTACATCTACACCGACGCTACCGGCCGCTACATGGACTTCCAGAACGTGCAGTTCAACAGCCACGCGCTGGCGGTTCCCGGCGCCGGGCTTGCCGGCTTCGCGACGGTCGGCCTTGCCGGCGCATCGCGGCGACGGCGACGCTGAGCGGCACGCGGCCGACCAGCCCATCGCAAGCAACCACCGCGACTTCGCCGCCTCGGGCCATGATTCGTCTGGTCGCCCGGGGCGGTGTTGCCATTGGCGTGAAGGCTCACACGCGGACGGTGCTCTGCTCTTCGCCCGCAGCCCCCCGCACCCCATCCTCTTCATCACCTCCGCCACGCGTTGCCGGACGCGTTCGGCGTAGACCTCGTCGGTGAGCCATGATCGTGGAGCCGCTGGAATGCCCGAGCATCGCGGCCGCGGCCCAACCTCGGCACAGCCGCCGAACTCGCGACGGCATCGTGCCGCACGCGAGCGGACGCCGACGGGCGGCCACTGTCCCGCGGGACAATCCGACGCCAACTCCACGCAGCCGGCACTCCCCAAGGTCTGTTCCGTGTCATGTTTATGTGTCCGAAGCCATGCGACCGCGGGCGTCGCACGGAGCTGACCCCCTTGGCGGCGTGATCCAGCGGATCGACCCCGTCGGAGCGTTCCCGTCCGAGAGGACGCCAAGGAGAAGCAGGATGAGAGACAACAGTCAGGGACATGTGCCCGCGTCCCATCACTCGAGAGGAAAAAGGATGCAGTTTCCAACCTTCGTTTCGTCACGCGACCACCGCTCGATCGCACTGCTGATGGTCCTCGGAGGAGTCGGCGCGGCCGGGCTTGCCGTCGATCCGGCCGAGGCGGCGCTCATGAGCTACACCCTCGACGGCGGAGGCTCGCGGATCACCGGCTCGATCGGTGGGGTGAACTTCACAAGCGCGTCCTGGACAATGACCGCGACCGCGAACTCGAGCCAGGTGCAGAGCGGGACGGAGCAAGGGGTTCCCATCTATTTTATTCCAACGACGGTCACGCTGTGGATCGGAGGGACGTCAAACCCTGTCGCCACGGTGGCCATGTCGAACTACACCTCCGGCAGCAACAGTTTCGTCTGGGGAGTGTTCTCGGGCGACTACTCCAGTTACTTCGGCCAAGGCGCTGGCTCTAGCGGCTTTGGCCCGATGGATCTTTCGACCACCCCAGATTGGACCACCAGTTCGGGCGCGGGTCTCAACAACATCTCCGGCGGAACGCCCGGGATCTACAACGACCTCTCCGCCTCGGGAAGTTGGTCCGGGTCGGCCGGCTTCTGGAGTCAGACCTACGAGACGAGTGGGGGAACGCTCACCGTGACGGGCCGCAGCAACGGCCCCGGCACGTGGACGATCACCAGCGTGCCGGGTGGCGGCGTCGCGGTCCTGCTTGCTGCGGGCGTGGTCCGCCGCCGACGACGCTGAGCACTCGGCACCATCGCAGCCGAATCAACGCGTCCACCACCACACTTCGCCGCCTCGGGCCGCCCGCCCGGGGCGGTGTTGCCATTGGCGTGAAGGCTCACACGCGGACGGTGCTCTGCTCTTCGCCCGCAGCCCCCCGCACCCCATCCTCTTCATCACCTCCGCCACGCGTTGCCGGACGCGTTCGGCGTAGACCTCGTCGGTGAGCCATGATCGTGGAGCCGCTGGAATGCC
>JBMSXH010000109.1:0-7294 GCA_049425445.1 Phycisphaerales bacterium
TCATCAGTTCCGGGGTCATCGAGCCCCCGTTGTCGGCGAGGAACTTCTCGTAGGCCGCGCGGGCCTGGGTGAACCACGCTTCGCCGATCGCCTCCATGGTCTCGTCGCCGATCCCGGCGGGCGGAGCAGCCGCCTCCTGCAGCCGGCCAAAGCCGGGCGACGAGAGGGCAAGCGCGACCGTGGCGATCAGCAGGGATCCGAGCGGGCGGCGAACACGCGGCAGGGTGGGGGTCATGGCGATCCTTCTATAGAGCGCTTGGGGAGCCGGCAGGCGTCGGTCCGGCGCCCCGTGGCGACGATCGGAGAGCGGCACGGTACCGCCGACGAGTCGCTCGGATGCGGGGGCGGAACCCGAGTCCGCCTCAATGCCGCGCGAGGCTCCGCATTGCGGTCCGAGGAGGGAAGCGCGTGGAGGCATGGTCTCGGCATCCTGGCACCGACCGAGCCCGCTCGGCGCAGTTCCTCTCGGATCGTTCGATCTCTTCGCTGGAGCCTCGCCGACCTTGAACTACGCTTGAACGTCATGATTCCGAAGCGACTCGTCGCCGGCCTTGCCAGCGTCGGCCTGCTCGCCGGACTGGTCGCCCTGACCGCCGGCGCGAGCCCTCGCCCCCTCGAACCGAAGAGCCCCCTTCCGATCCGCCTGCCTGCCGTCGCGCAGGAGGCCGATGACGCTGCGGCATCGCGGGAGGCCGCCGAGGCGATCTTCCTCGCCGAGGTCCTGCCGATCTTCGAGGCCCGATGCGTGGAGTGCCACGGCGCCGACCGTGCGAAGGCAGGCCTTCGCCTGCACGAGCATGGCGAGATCCTCGACGTGCCGGCGCTTGATCGCGTGGTCGTCGCGGGCGATCTCGACGCGAGCGAACTGTGGCATCGCATCACCCTCGATGGCGACGACGACGAGGCGATGCCGCCCAAGGGCGATCGCCTGACCGAGTCGGAACGGGCCGCGATCCGCCGCTGGATCGAGGCCCTGCCTGCCGACGAGTCCGTCGACGGCGCCGCCGAACTCGACGAAGAAGCGCTGCTCACGGCCCGCATCGAGGAGGCACTTCGCGAGCGCTGGGCCTTCCGCGATCTCTCGAAGCCGCAGCCGCCGAGGGTCCGCAACCCTGAGTGGTGCCGCAACGAGGTCGACTTCTTCATCCTCGCGAAGCTCGAGGAGATCGGCCTCGAGCCGGCGCCGGAGGCCGATCCGCTCACGCTCCTTCGCCGCGCGAGCCTCGACCTCGTCGGGCTGCCGCCTACGCCGGAGGAGATCGAGGCGTTTCTTGCCGCCTGGGATGCCGACCGCGAGACGGCGTGGATCGACCTGATCGATCGGCTGCTCGCGAGCCCGCACCACGGCGAGAAGTGGGGCCGCCATTGGCTCGATCTCGTGCGCTACGCCGAGACCAACGGCTTCGAGCGCGACAGCGTCAAGAACGGCGCGTGGAAGTACCGCGACTGGGTCGTTGCGGCGCTCAACGAGGACATGCCCTACGACCGCTTCGTGCTCGAGCAGCTCGCAGGCGACGAACTCCCGGATCGCGACTACTCGAGCCTGGTCGCGACGGGCTTCTATCGCCTGGGCATGTGGGACGACGAGGTGCCGGACCTCAAGCAGGCCCTCGCGGACGACCTCGACGGCATCGTCGACGTCGTCGGCCGCACCTTCCTCGGGCTGCCGATGGGCTGCGCGCGATGCCATGAGCACAAGGGCGATCCGATCCCGCAGGAGGAGTACTACGAGTTCGCGGCGTACTTCGCGGGCGTCAAGCCGTACAAGACGAGTCCCTTCAACTCGATCGCCGCCGAGAACGTGATGCGCATGGTGCGGTCGGACTTCGGCCACGCCGATCCCGAGGCCGAGCGTCGGGCGCACCGCGCCGAGCGTGAGCGGCTCATTGCCGAGATCCGCACGATCGAGGCGTCGGCGGGCCTCGCTTCGGATCCCGCCACCTTCGTCGATCGATCGCCATCGACGGGCCTCGTCGCGCATCTGGCCTTCGAGGACGACCGTTCGGGCGAGGCGAAGGACGCCCTCGGCGGCGCGAGCGCCTCGGTGCGCGATGCGAACTTCGCCCGCGAAGGCCGGGTCGGCCGCGGCTTCGGCTTCGACGGCGGCGACGATCGCGTCGAGATCGATCGCCCGGTCTCGGAGCACTTCACGATCGCGTTCTGGATGCGCACCACCGACGTGGGCGGCGGAAGCGAGAGCGATCGCCGATGGTTCCTCGGCAAGGGGCTCGTCGACGGCGAGATCCCCGGCATCGTTCCCGACTTCGGGGTGAGTCTCGTCTCGAACGGCTACATCAGCGCCGGCACCGGCGACCCCGAGACCTTCATCGGGTCGGGTCCCGGCCACAACGACGGCGAGTGGCATCACGTCGCGTTCACCCGCGACATGGCCTCGGGCGAGATCGCCCTCTTCATCGACGGCGTCGAAGTCGATCGCGCCAGGGGCTCGACCCGACCGCTCGATCGTCCCGCGAGGCTCGCGATCGGAGCCATGCAGCCTGGCCATGGCGCGTTCGCGGGCGACCTCGACGAGATCCGCTTCTACGACCGCGTGCTGACCACCGACGAGATCCGCAGCGCCGCCACGGCGATCCTGCCGCGCGACGAGGCGATCGCCGCGGTCGGGCAGACGCAGGACGACGAGGCCGTCGCGCGCCTCGTGGCCGCGCACGATTCGTTCATGGCGCTTCGCCCGCCCGACTGGCAGGGCGAGTCGGTGCTCGTCGTGCGCGACGTGCCCACGCCGCCCGACACCTTCGTCCACCTGCGCGGCAGTCCCCACAGCCTCGGCGCGAAGGTCGATCCGGACGTTCCCGAGATGGCGGGATCGTTCCGACCCGGACCGGTCGAGCCGCCGGCGCACGGCGAGAGCAGCGGGCGGCGCCTCGCGCTCGCGAAGTGGATCGCCGATCCACGCAACGGCCTCGCGCTTCGCGCGATCGCGAATCGCCTCTGGCAGCACCACTTCGCGGCGCCGATCGTGCCGACCCCCAACGACTTCGGGAAGTTCGGCGAGAAGCCCACCCATCCGGAACTGCTCGACTGGCTCGCGGCGAGCTTCGCCGAGCGCGGCTACTCGATGAAGGACTTCCATCGCCTGCTCATGCAGAGCGCCGCGTACCGCATGTCGAGCATTCCGAGCGAGCAGGCGCTTCTGGCCGACGCCGGCAACGAGCGGCTCTCGCGGCAGCGGATGCGCCGCCTCACCGCGGAGGAGCTTCGCGACGGCATGCTCGCCGCCAACGGCACGATCGATCTTCGCGTGGGCGGCGAGAGCATCCGTCCGCCGATGCCTGCCGAGGTGCTCGCGACGAGTTCGACACCCGACTCGGTCTGGCCGCTCACGCCCGAGGGCACCTGGGGCCGCCGCAGCCTCTACATCCACCAGAAGCGATCGCTGCAGCATCCCCTGCTCCTGGTCTTCGACTCGGCCGACATCGATTCGCCCTGCCCGGTGCGCTTCTCGACCGTGCAGCCGACCCAGGCCCTCTCGATGCTCAACGGCGAACTCGTGATCCGCGAGGCGAGACGGTTCGCCGAGCGGCTCGAGCGCGAGCGGCCGGGCGACCTTCGCGAGCAGATCGCCCTCGGTCGGCTGCTCGTCTCGGGCCGCCCCGCCAGCACGCAGGATCTCGACGAGGCGGTCGCCTTCATCGAGGAGCTCGAGACGGTCGACGGACTCTCCCGTCGCGAGGCGCTCGAGAACCTCTGCCTGGTCCTCTTCAACCTGAACGAGTTCCTCTATGTCGACTGAGCCATCGACCGAAGCGTTCCGGATGTCGCTTCGGCCCGAACCGCCGCGCCTTGCCCGACGAACCTCCGATCACTGCCCGCTGCGAGACGAACCATGAGCGACGCCCGACCCTCGCCCGACCTTCCGGCCAACACCTTCTGCGGCCGCACCCGCCGGGAGTTCATGTGGCAGGCCGGCGGGGCGTTCACCTCGGTCGCCCTCACCGGCATGCTCGCGTCGGAGGGCTTCATCCGCCGGCAGGCGCTCGCGTTCGACGGCACCACGCCGTTGCCGGGCGGACCGCTCGCGCCCAAGACGCCGATGCTGCCGGGCAAGGCCAAGAGCGTCATCTTCCTCTTCATGTACGGCGGGCCGAGCCACGTCGACACCTTCGACTACAAGCCCGAGCTCTACAAGTTCGACGGCAAGACCATCAAGGTGAAGACCAAGGGTCGTGGCGGTGACAAGAACGAGGGCCGCGTGGTCGGGCCGAAGTGGAACTTCAAGCAGCACGGCGAGTGCGGGGCGTGGGTCAGCGACCTCTTCCCCAATCTCGCGACCTGCGTCGACGACATGGCGTTCGTCAAGAGCATGTATGCCGACAGCCCGATCCACGGGTCGGCGATGCTCATGATGAACTCGGGCAAGCTGCTCGGCGGCGCACCGGCGCTCGGCTCGTGGGTCAACTACGGCCTCGGCACCGTCAACCAGAACCTGCCGGGCTTCGTGGTGATGCTCGACTCGACCGGCGGGCCGATCTCGGGCGCGAAGAACTGGTCGAGCGGCTACATGCCTGCGATCTACCAGGGCACCGTGCTGCGCGGCGAGGGCCCGCCGATCCTCGACCTCTCGAACCCGAGCGGCCGCAGCGACGGCCTGCAGCGAAGGCTGCTTGATCGCGTCAAGATGTGGAACACCCGCCACGCGCTCCTGCGTTCGGGCAATCCCGAACTCGAGAGCCGCATCGAGAGCTACGAGCTCGCCTACCGCATGCAGGCCGACGCCCCCGAGGCGGTCGATCTCGCGAGGGAGTCGCCGAAGACCCTCGAGCTCTACGGGATCGACAAGCCCGAGACCCGCGAGTTCGGCGAGAAGTGCCTGCTCGCGCGTCGCCTCGTCGAGCGCGGCGTGCGCTTCGTGCAGGTCTACTCCGGAGGCAGCCACAACGACGCCAACTGGGATGCCCACGGCGATCTCAAGAAGAACCACGACTACCACGCCGGCCGAACCGACCTGCCGATCGCGGGGTTGTTGAAGGACCTCAAGCAGCGTGGTCTGCTCGACGAGACCCTCGTCGTCTGGGGCGGCGAGTTCGGGCGGCAGCCCACCGCCGAGTACGCGGAGGGCACCGGACGTGACCACAACTCCTTCGGCTTCACGATGTGGATGGCCGGCGGCGGGGTGAAGGGCGGGGTCACGGTCGGCGAGACCGACGAACTCGGCTCGACCGGCGTGGGCGATCGCTACCACGTGAAGAACCTCCACGCGACGATCCTGACGCTGATGGGCCTCGATCCCAACGAGCTGTCCTACTTCTATGGCGGGCTCGACCAGAGGCTCGTCGGCGTGGAGGGGGCGGAGCCGATTCCTCAGATCATGGTTTGAGCGATCGCGGCTGCGGCCGTCGTTGGACTTCGATGCCGCCTTGGTCGTCACGATGGACTGCTCGACGCCGGCCTTCCAGGCCTCGCTGGTGCCCGTCAGTCGCCCAGCAGCGAAGCCGACGGAGACTGCGGAACGCCTGGCGCGAGCCTTCGATGGCACCGATCGACGGGGTTCCTCGATGGCAGCCTCGACATCACGGCGGAGTAGTCGACTCTACGCTTCGATGTCAACTCAGTGCCCGCGGCCGGGGTCTCTTCACGCCTGGCGCCTTGCTTCATTCGCTCCGTAGCCGGAAGGTGCTCACGAACTCGAAGCCGAACGGCGGGTAGGCGACGCGAAGGCGGTGCATGCGCATCGCGTCGAGGTTCTGACCGAGTTCGCTCGCCATCTTCTCGAGCATGCGGCGGTAGTTCGGCACCGCGGGAATCTCGAAGCGCTCCGCTCCCGACTCGAGAACCTCGATCCGCTCGGGCACCTCGACGCGGTCGAGGTCATCGATGCGGTCGTTGACATTCGTGCAGGCCCGTGGTCCCGGGGAGAACACGAACAGTTCGGGTTCGGTTCCGGCGAGGAGCTCGGCAGGCAGGACGATGTCGAGCAGGAGCACCTTCACAGGCAGCTTGATGAGCGCGAACGAGCCGATGCGTCGCCCCGGCGACCGCGCAAGGCGTGGCAGTGCGCCCCGCATGCGGGTCAGCGAGAGCATGTCGCACACGGAGTCCTTGCCGATCCGCCCTGGCGCGAGTGTGGAGACCGTGCGTCCTGCGATCTCGGTGCATACGAGTGGCGCGGGTGGATTCGCGTAGAACTCCTCGAGGCCGCCCGTACAGTCGGGCGTTTCCATTGCTTCGCGCGGACTCTCGGCCAGCGTGAAGTCGAAATGGACCGCGATGTCCGAGCGAAGTGGGCGCAGCCCGGCGAATCCCTGCAGGATGCGCGTGTTGAGTTTCGTCGGATCGTCGCGATCGGGAGCGAGCATGTGCGCCGCCAGCCACGCCTCGGCCTCGGCGCCGCGAAGCTCGCGCATGCCTGCGAAGATGCGCTGGCGGCTGGCGAGTTCCTGCCGGATCCGCATCGATGGCGCGTGCGAGCAGATCGCCGCATTGAGCTTCCCGCGCGTGCCGAAGCCGTCGCGGATCAGCGCATCGAACCGATCGATCGCCCGAAGCGCCGCCTTCACGCGCGTCGCCGCGACGCCGAGGCGCCCCATGCCGTTCACGAAGGTGCGCAGCGACTCGGGACCAGGCAGCAACTGGAGCGTCTCGAGCGGTTCCTCGTTCTTGAGGGCGTTGAGCACTCGGCTGATGAGCACTCGGCTGAACTTGAGCCGCGTCGAGAGCGCGGTTGCGCCATACGCGCGGGCCGCAGGGGCGCGCACCACCTGTTCAAGCGAATGCGCGATGGCTCGCCCGACCTCCTCGGCATCGGCGAGGGGGGCTGCGACGGCGTGCGGAGACTTGCGGACAGCATTACGCGATGCAGGCATGACGGACGACGCAATCTGCATAACAAGTTGCGAGAACTCGGCTTGCGTACCAGCGTCGCACCAGGCCAGCCCTTGCGATTGGGCGTTTCTCTCGTAGAAATTTACAACCTTCGAACTTGTCGGGCAAGCAGGCAGTAGTAAATTGTTTCAGTCGGCAATGATCGGAGGTGCCGAAGTCGGCCGCGGGTTGCGGAGCATCGCCGTCCCGTCGGCCTGGCCCGTTGCTTCGTCCCCTGAGCAGTTCCGTACCGGTGCGGCGCATCCTCCCGAGATCTCCATGCACGCGCGCAGCCTTCTGCTTGCCACACTCGCGGCTTCCTCTCCGCTCCTTCGTCCGTCCTCGCCCACGCGGCCGGGTGCGGCCTCGTCCGTGGGCTGCTGCGTTGCGATCGATCCGTCGGTTGAGCCCCCGAGTGCGCGGCGAGGTCTCGTCGCAGTTGAGTCGAGTCAGCAGAGAAGCGAGAAATCCA
>JBMSXH010000110.1:0-7231 GCA_049425445.1 Phycisphaerales bacterium
CTCGCGATCGACGAGCGGTCCGGCGAGGCGCTCTGCGCCGCGAAGCCCGATCCCGCGATCGAGAAGCTCCTGCACAAGACGATCGCGAAGGTCGGCGAGGACATCGAGCGGCTCGCCTTCAACACCGCGATCGCGGCGCTCATCGAGCTGGTCAATGCCGCGACGCGTCCGACCGGCATGCCCGACCCGACGCAGGGCGGCATGACCCGCGACCAGCTCGAGCGCTTCGCGCGGATCCTGTGGCCGTTTGCGCCGCACGTCGCCGACGAGATCGCCGCGCGGATCGGGATCGCCGGTGGGCTGCATCGAGCGGTGTGGCCTGCGTTCGACCCGGCGATGCTCGTCGAGGACGAGATCGAGATCCCTGTGCAGGTGCAGGGGAAGCTGCGGGCCCGCATCAAGGTGCCCACGAAGGCGAGTCCCGCCGAGATCGAATCGATCGCGCTCGCCGATCCCGGCGTCGCGCCCCACCTTGGCGGCAAGCCGCCCAAGAAGGTGATCGTGGTGCCGGGCCGGATGGTGAACGTCGTGGTGTGACGCCGCAGAGTGCGCAGCGTCAAGAGCTTCGCGTCATGCTCCGAACGGGCGCACCGGAAACCCATCCGGCACGAGTTCCGGCCGATCCTGCAGCCAGCCCACGAGCCATCGGAACGCCTCGACGAGGCGCGGCCCGGGCCGGTTGAACATCGCGTTGCCGTCGACCATGACCGGCGGGTGCGCGAGGCCTGCGATCAGCGGCTTCCACCACGCGCGGGCTTCGATCTGCTCGATCTGCCGCGCGGTCGCGTCGAGATCGACGCCGCATGGGCAGACGACGAGCCGCGACGGCGCGAGTTCGAGCAGTTCCTCCGGCGCCACGGTCCGGCTCTTCGCGCCGGCGGCGTTGAGCGAGTGCAGGCCGCCGGCGGCCTCGATCATCTGCGGCGTCCAGTGCCCGCCCACGAAGATCGGATCGAGCCACTCGAGGAACGCGACCTCGCCGGCGGATTCGTAGGGGTTCACGAAGTCGATCGCGGTCCAGTAGCGATCGCGGAGCCTCACCATCGCCTCTTGGGCATCGTGGGCCCGGCCGACCGCATCCCCCACGCGAAGCAGATCGTCGAAGACCTCCTCGATGCCGTGCGGGTCGAGGCTCACCACCGTCGGCTTGGGATCCATGCTCGCGGCCGCCCGCTCGACCGCCGCGAGATCGATCGAGCAGACCTCGCACAGGTTCTGGGTGAGGATGACGTCGGGCCGAAGCGCGGCGAGCTGTTCGAGGTCGAGGTCGTAGAGCGAGCGTCCCTCCGAGAGCGACTCGCGGACCTGTCGATCGATCTCGGCCGGATCGCCGCCGTGGGTGCGGGCGGCGGTGAGGATCGGTCGGTCGGCGATCGCCGGCGGCCAGTCGCACTCGTGGCTGCGACCGACGAGGAGATCGGCGGCGCCGATCTCGCAGAGGACCTCGGTTGCCGAGGGAAGCAGGCTCACCACGCGCGGTGCGGCAGGCATCGCGCGAGTGTAGTCGCGGGCGATGGAGGCCTCGGGCGCCGATCCGATCGGGAGACTCGCGAGGCTCGCATCGCCTCGATCGCCTCGCTCGCAGCCCTACACTCCGCCCATGGCGAACTTCGCCTATCTCGCCCGCGACTCGGAAGGCCGGTCCGTGACCGGCACCCTCGAGGGGCTCAACCCCGGCGCGGTCGTGTCGGAGCTTCAGTCCCGTGGGCTCGCCCCGGTGCGAGTCACCGAGGCCGCGAGCGCTCCGGCGACCGGTCGCAAGGTCCCGACCGCGCGGCTCGCGGCGGCGTACCGGCAGCTGGCCGACCTGCTTCGCGCTGGTGTTCCGCTGCTTCGTTCGCTGCGGCTGCTCGCCCGAAGCAAGAGCCACGTCGGCCTCGCCGAGGCGATGGCAGCGGTCGCCGATGCGGTCGCGGATGGCGAACGACTGGCCGATGCGATGGGCCGCTTTCCGCGCACCTTCCCGTCGGTGCAGGTCGCGATGATCCGCGCCGGCGAGCGAGGCGGCTTCCTCGAACAGGTGCTCGCGCGGCTCGGAGCCTTCCTCGAGAAGCAGGGCGAGATGCGCGGCAAGGTGGTCGGCAACCTGATCTACCCCGTGGTGCTGCTCGTGGTGGGGCTCGGGCTCGTGGTGGCGGCACTGGTCTTCTTCGTGCCGAAGTTCGCGGATCTCTTCGCCGAAATGCAGCTGCCGCTCGCGACCCGCGTCCTGCTGGGGCTCTCGGCATGGCTCACCGGATGGTGGCCGCTGCTGGTGGTCCTGCTCGTGGCCGCCGTCGCGGGCTGGATCTGGCTGTCGCGGCGGCCCGGAGCGAAGCGCCGGATCGCGGCGGGGCAACTGCGGGTGCCGGGCATCGGACCGATCCTGCGGAACCTTGCGGTGGCCCGCTTCTGCCGGACGCTCGGGACGCTGCTTGAGAACGGCATTCCCCTGATCGCCGCCATGCAGATCAGCCGAGACGCGGCGGGCAATCCGATCCTGGCCGAGGCGGTCGATGCGGCCGTCGAGGCGGTGCGGTCGGGCGAGCCGCTCGCGGCGCCGTTGGGTCGCAGCGGCCTCTTCCCCGAGGACACCCTCGAGATGATCTCGGTGGGGGAGAGCGCCAACAACCTGCCCGAGGTCCTGATCGGCGTCGCCGACGGAGCCGAGCGGCGGATCGACTCGCTGCTCTCGATTCTCGTCCGGCTGATGGAGCCGGCCCTGCTGCTACTGCTGGCGGGCCTGGTCCTCTTCATCTTCATGGCCCTGGTCGTGCCGATGATGCAGATGGGGTCGGAACTGTGACCGCCCACACCCTCAACCGCGGGAACGCTCGCCGGTAGGGCGCAAGACGCCCGTCCGGCCACGTCCTCGACCGTCCACCGTCCTGTTCGCCTCGCCCGGAGCACCTGAAACCGATGAGCCCCATCCGAACTGCCCGATCCGCCCGCCTTCGCCGCGGCTTCACCATCCTCGAACTCCTCATCGTGATCGGGATCCTGCTCGCGATCGGCGGGCTGGTGCTGGTGAACGTGCTCGGGGCGAGCGAGAAGGCCGACGCCGGCAACACCCGCATCCAGCTTCAGGCCTTCGAGCAGGCCCTCGAGCAGTTCAAGGCCGAGATGAAGCGGTGGCCGAGCGAGGAGGAGGGGATCGTGGTGCTCTGGAGCGCTTCGAACCTCGAGGACGACGACGACCGCGAGCGGTGGGGCGGGCCCTACCTCAAGAAGCCGGCGCCCGCCGACCTCTGGGGTCACGAGTGGATCTATCGCCAGCCGAGCGAGATCGAGGGTCTCGACTACGACCTCATCTCGGTCGGTCCCGACGGCGAGGAGGGCACCGAGGACGACATCTCGATCCACGAGAGTCGCGTTGGCGAGGATGGTTCGCTCGACGAGGACTTCGGTGCGATGGACTCCAACGGCGGCTGATCGGCCGCGTCAACGACCGCGTTCGATCGCGCGAAGCCCCGCCCGATCCACCCCCCTCCCGCGGGTGCGGGCGGGGTTCTCGCTGTTCGAAGTGCTCGTCGCGATCGGCATCCTCGTGGCGATCGCCGCCATCGCCCTGCCGTGGGCGTGGTCGCGTCTGGCCGCGCGAGACCTTCCGGAGTCCGCGGAGGCGATGACCGCCATCCTCATGCTCGCCCGCGCCGAGGCGATGTCGAGCGGGCGACTGGTCGAGGTGAGGGTTCGGCGCGACGAGTCCCATCCTTCTATAGAGGTTCGCTCGATCTACCTCGACCCCGACCGTCTTTCGCTCGAGGAGTCGCCCGAGCCGGATCTCGACGAGGCGTTCGGAATGGACGACTCCGGCGGCGAGGGCCTTTCGGCGGCCCGCGTGATCGGCGCGAGTTGGGCGGTGCGTCGACTCCCCGCCGGCATCGGCCTCCGTCCCATCGGAGATGGTCCCCGCGCCGAGTTCGACGATGCGGATGCCGACGCGGCCTTCGAGTTCGCCGGGGCCGACCTGATCGAAGCCCTCGACGACGAGCCGACTTCGATCGACCTGACGCCGATCGATCGCCCGATCGCGATCTTTCTGCCCGACGGTTCGAACATGCTGGCCGGATCGTGGTGGCTCGAGGAGATCCCCGCAGACGGCCTGCTTCCGGCGCCCGAGGACGACGATCGGCGTCGCATGCGGCTTTCGCTGGGCGATCCATCCGGCGTGCCGCGCTGGGGTGGGATCGAACGGATCGTGCCGCGCGGCGGCATGACCGGGCTCGATGTCGAGACGAACACCGAGATCCCATCCGAGACGCCCGAGGCGCCCTCCGCCGATCGGCGAGAGCGCCGAACCGAGACGCGCGCCGATCCGGTGACCCGGGACGCCGCCGAGGAGGATCCCGACTCCGAACGCGACGAGCCGAGCGACGAGGAGGATGCGCCGTGACCGGACGTCTCCGAGGGTCGCGTCGGCGCGACCTCCGCTCGCCTCGCGCTGGCCGTGCCGGCGGCATCCTGCTCGAGACGATGCTCGCGCTGGCGCTCTTCGTCGCCACCGGCAGTCTGGTGCTGGGCGTGATGACCGACTGCACCCGGGCGATCGCCCGCGCGGAGCGACTGGCTTCGGCGGTCGATTGTGCGCGATCGCTGATGGCGGAGTTCGAGGCGGGTCTTCGCCCGATGGGCGATCTCGCGGGCGGCGAACTCGAGGAATTGCCGCCTCCGTGGGAGGACTTCCGAGTCGAGGCGAGGACGCGACGCAGCGACTTCGAAGGGCTCGTGCTCGCGGAGATCGGCGTCTTCGAGGCGGGATCCGACGGAGCCGCCTCGGCATCGATCTTCGCGCTTCGACAACTTCTTCCAGCCCGCGGCGTCGACGTCGAGGCGCTCGAGGACTTCGACTCCTTCGAGGATCTCGCGCGACCGCCGCGATCCGGCGAGCGACCGAGCCTCGATGAGGACGAAGGGCTCGGCTCGCTCTTCTCGGAGGACGCGCGATGAGTGGCGGCAGCGCACGAGCGTGCGCATTGGTCGCTTTTCGAGGTCGTGCGTCCCCTCCGTCTCGCTCGCTTCGCTCGCGAGCCACCTCCCCTCAATCGCGGGGCGACTCAAAGGAGGAGTGTCGCCCGCCGCGCGATCGAAGTCGCGAGAACGTGTTGGTGCCTTGGGCCAACTTCTCCCAGAGAGTGCGCAGCGGTCCGGGGGAGGTGCCGAGCGAAGCGAGGCGGAGGGGTCGTGCGAAATCGGAAGGCGTTCGCCGCGGCTTCTCTCTCTTCGAAGTGCTCGTCGCGATCGGCGTGATCCTCGCTCTCTCGATCGCGCTGGGCGCCTTCGTCCAGGACGTCTCGCGAAGCCGTGAGCGGCTCGATGAAGCGATGGCCCGTCAGCGTTCGGCGGACGCGGCGATCGAGGCGCTCGAGCGGGCCCTTGCGACCACGGTCGTCGAGGATGCCATCCTGGGCACCGGCGTGCGCGGCACCGCCGACCGTCTCGAACTGGTGGCCCGCGGCGTGCCCGCGTGGCGCCTGGGCGACTCTCGCGCTCGACGCCGATCCCTCGAGGATCGCGAGCGGCTGTCGATCGTCGGCGGCGTTGCGTCGATCGGCGAGTCGATCGTCCGGCGTGGCGAAGGCGCCGAAGCGCGGGAAGGCATCGTCCCCGCCACGATTCGATTCCGATATCACGATGGCGAGGCGTGGCGCGCGGAGTTCGATTCGCTGCGCACCGGACGACTTCCCCTCGCGATCGAGATGTCGCTCTGGTGGCGCCGCGATCGCGAGCCGTCGACGGACGAGTCCGGGGACTTCGAGGAGTTCGCCGATCGACTCGATCGCCTTGCGTTCGACGACGACGAGATGTCGGCGGAGCGCGAGGACGACCTCGGCGGCGCTGCCGAGGCGCTCGATGTGCCGCGCGAGGAACTGGGAGGCCCGGCGCGATCGCCCGATCGCGTGCGGGTGATCGCGGTGCCCGATGCGGCCACGAGCCTCGCCGAGGCGGACGTCGACGCCGATCGCGAGGAGGCGAGATGAGCCGCTCGCATCGTCGCGCGCGAAGACGTCGGTCCGCGTGTCGAGGCTCGCGAGGCCTCGTCCTCTTCGCCGTGCTCGTCGTCGCGGGCATCGGACTGTCGATCGCCGCAGGCGTCCTGCTCCTGGCCCGTGCCGAGACGCGAGGCGCCGATCGATCGGCCGAGCGGGCCCGTTCACGCGCCTTGGCGTGGTCGGGCGTGCAGGCGATGGTCACCGAGCTGGCCGCGCAGCGAGGCCGCATCCTGCGTGGCGAATCGCTGGAGCTCGAGGCGCAGTACGTGATCGAGGAGGACCGCACGCGGCTTGGCGTGGTGCGACTGCTGCCGGTCGGGTCCGACGGATCGCGCCTCGTCTCGGAGGCGTCCAAGTTCGATCTGGCCGAGGCGTCGGTCGAGTCGCTCGAGGCCAGCGGCATCGTCGATGGCGAACTCGCCGCGTCGGTGATCGCGGCGCGGGATCGCTTCGGCGGCCGACTCGACTCGATCGAAGCGCTGCTGGCCGCGGCTCCGGGGGAGATCTCGGCGGAGGATCTGTTCGGCCCGCTCGAGGAACTCGATCTTCGATTGGCGATCGCCGGCGAGGAGGCCGATCGCGGCGAGCGCATCCTCGCGCGGCTCGAGGGATCGGTGCCGCGAGGCCTCTCCGATCTGCTGACGGTTCATGCCGCGGAACCTTCGATCGATTCGGAGGGTCGGCCGCGGATCCCGATCTCGCCGCCCTGGACCGATGCGATGGGCGAGGCGATCACGGAGCGACTTGGCGAAGACGCCGCGAACGTGGTCCGCGCGGTCATCTCGGGAAACCTGCAGGGAGAGGGCGAGGCCCTGACCCGCGGTCTCGCGCTCGCCCGCGATCGCGACCTCGCCGAGATCATGGTCCGCGCGAGGGTCGCCATCGACGACTGGATTCGCCCGATCGACATCCTCTCCTTCGAGTCGGGCGAGGAGCGCACCGGTCGTCTCGATCTCAACACCGCCAGCGCCGCGGCGCTTCGCATGCTTCCGGGGGTGACGGAGGACGAGGCTTCCGCGATCGTCGACGCGCGCGAGCGGCTGACCGCGCAGGAGCGTGCGACGGTGATGTGGCCGGCGATGCTCGAGATCTGGCCGATCGAGCGCTATCCCGAACTGATCGAGCGGATCACCGTTCGGAGCTACCTGTGGAGGATGCGGCTCGCGTGCGGGACGGTCGACGCCGAATCGCCCGACGGGCCGATCGAGGATGCGACGGTCTGGGAGGTCGTGGTCGATCTCGGGAGCGACCGTCCGCGG